>JAZSGD010000170.1:0-6803 GCA_045532555.1 Eubacteriales bacterium
ATTCGCTTGGATCAGGGCACCGTTAAGAATTTCGACGGAAACATCAACGGCTTCCGCTTCGACTTTAACGGCGAGGTAGGCGAAACGATCGAGGTCTCGAGCGTCAAGCTCGTCAAGGTAGACGACGACGGTGCTCCCAAGATCCTGCTTGACAGAAACCTTCATACATATACCGATAAGCTCCATCAGATCACTCGCCTCATCGCAACCGAGGAGGTCACGGGAATCAAGGAGATCGGTATGGTCACCAAGATCGCAGCAGACACCGTAGATAAGCTCGTCGTTTACGATAAAAACGGTCTCCACTACGATCTCGAGGGCATCGACTGGGCAAGCGCCGAGTACGTTGGCTTCGACATCAAGGACGCAGGTATCTTCGGATACATACTCGCAAAGGACGAGACCAGCGGCACTCTTACGGTAACTCTTGAAGACGGCACTTACGTTATCAAGCAGACCACCGTCCCCGAGGGCGGTAAGCTCGAGGCTCACAATACCGTTTATTCTCAGAACGACGTTGCAGGCTTCCAGGGCACCAGCACAGATATTTATAGCTCTGAAACCGACTTCTTCTTCGGTCAAAGAATATACACCGACGCTTCTCACGACTTCGCAGAATTTCTTGAGCAGGCGTATATCGAGCGTAACCCCCTTACGAGCGAAAACATCGTTATCAACACCGATAAGACCGTTAACGCAACCTTCGACGGCTACGACGGTCTGCGCGGAATCTACGCGTTCACCGTAGCTGAGAACGTCGGCTTCAACGCCGCATACTACCACTCGCAGAACTTCCACGGTGCAGTCTCCTTCTCTGTAACGGGAGACGACCGCGACCGTAATATGTACGTTCTCGCATACACCTTCGCTACCAGCATCGAGTGCGGCGCAGTTCTCGACGGTAACGATATGATGCTTCCCATTCCCGTAGAGGTTTCCAAGAACTTCGCAAACGAATTCGAGGAGCCGATCTGGGCTTGGGGCGATATCAAGTACAGTGAGGTAAGATTCCCCGTAGCACTCTCCGCAGGCGAAACGCAGGAGCTCACCGTGCTTCAGCTTTATATGAACTGGGGTAAATATCCGCTTAAGCAGATATCCTCGATCCAGTTCTTTGCTCCCTACTACCACCTTTCCACGGGTGTAACCGAGAGTAACTGTATCTCGAATTACTACGTTTACAATAAGGACCTCCAGACCCTCCCCGACCACAGAGCTGCATCTGCCCCCTTGTGGGCTGTAGACCCCCAGCACGATAACGGCGGCTTCCATTATTTCCTGCAGTATATCGACAGCGACGGAAACCTCGTGAATTCGGATAGCATCGTCAACAACATCGAGGCGGCAGGTCCTACCTACGCAGATATCGACCTTACTTACCGTTCCGACGACGGCAAGATCGAGGTAACCTATACTCATATGGAAATGCCTCAGCTTGATGAGAACAGAGCGTACTACACTATGCAGTACACCGTCAAGGAGGATATTACCATTGACGAATTCTATAAGAACTTCTCCTTCTATTCGGTACGTGCATATGGCGATGGATACGCAAAGCTTGGATATTGGGGCGAAAACGGCGCAGTTGCTGAAATGGCTACCATGACCGAAGGAACCAAGTACGTGCTTGGCACAGATTGTCCCTATTTCGATATGTACGAGACCTCCAACACCCCCGGCACGCAGATGGCAGACGTTTCCTTCCTTATCTATAACTCCTTCGTTGACCTTAATGCCGACGGCAGCGACGACGGTGTCAACTTTGCAGTATACGAGAAGGACGGCACGGGATCGCTCACCCTCAATATCGACGGCACGCACACGATCAAGGCAGGAGCGACCGTCACCATCAACGCGATCATTATGCCTTGGTGGAATCAGGCGTACAGAAACGGCGACACCTCCGTTGCTCCCGATCAGAACGTAAGAGACGTTCGTGAAAACTCTCTCCTTGATCCCTTCAAGATAACCGCACTTGAAAACGCAGAGGTTGTGGACTCCGTATTCCTTCCCTCTGTAAAGACCACCAACGGCAAGGACGCAACCTTCACCATCTCCGGCGGTGAGAACAACGTTACCTTCCGCGTATACGGCTTTGAAAAGCTCACGGCTCCCAAGCTCTACGAATGGGTTGACGGCGCATGGGTGCTCGTTGACGTAAGCTCGGCAACTACCCCCGACAAATACGGCAACGCTCACAAGTACGACGGCTATGCCGTACACTACGACGGCGACGGAACCTTCTCCTACTCCTTCGTAACCACCCTCACGGGCGATCAGAAGAGATCCTTCAAGGTAGAAGCCTCCGAGGACTTCACGGGCTGGCCCGAGGATATCGTTCCCGACGAGCCCACCATAGAAAACTACTGGGATGCAGACGATCTTTCGATCATCACGGGTGCGGCACTTGAGGAAGACGACACCTGCGTTCGCATCTACGGCGACGGCACAAAAGCTGAAACGTACTTCTCTCTCCCCATATCTGCTCAGACTACAGGCGGATACGTGCTTGTCAAGTACAGAGTTCCCACCACTAACGATACCGATCCCGATCACTTCCAGATATACATCGGTACCGAAGCATCTGACATCATCGGCTCTAAGGACTGGATGCTTAACCGCGACGTCAAGAAGGACGGCGAATGGCACGTTATGGTCGTTGATCTTGCGGCATTCAAGCTTGAAAACTTCGTTGCAAACGAAGACGGAAGCTACTCCACCAAATATTTCAGATTCGACATATTCAACGCAGTTATGTCTACTACCTCGTACATCGATCTTCAGTACATAGCTATCTGCGATAGCCTTGAGGCAGCACTTGAGCTGAATGAAGATATGGTATACGTAGACCTCGTTCAGAGCGAAAACACCAGCTCCAAGATCTACGTTTCCACCGGAACAGGCGAGGCAAGTGACAGCGACTACTTCAACGTATTCATCGACGCTTCCACGATTGCTTCCTCGACCAAGAACGGCGCTGTGGTCACCACACTTGCGGCAGATAGCAGCTACGTAACCATCGGTGTAAACACCCCGTCAACTCCCGAGGCGTTCCTCAACATATACTCAGGAGGCAACGAGGTCAGCGGACAGTACATCGTGATCAAGTACCGCATCGACTCCAAGTATGCAGGACTCATTTCCGATGATCTTCACCTCGAGTGCTTCACAAGTACCACTAACACCGAAGCAACCGGAGGCGACCACATCAACACTCTTGATAAAGAGATCCTTAAGGCAGACGGCGAGTGGCATATACAGATATTCGACGCTTCGACCCTTAAGTCATTCACCCAGAACGAAGACGGCAAGTACGTCGCAAAGTACCTCCGTCTCGACGCTCTCAACCAGGAAGCAAAGCTGGGCGGAATACCTACCGATCTTGAAATCGACATCGCATTCGTAGCAATGTGCGAGGATACAAGCGCATACCTCGAGTCGCTCAATACGGCAGAATAAAAAACAACACAAACTCAAAACGGGCATTCCGCACAAGCGGAATGCCCACTTTTTATTTGACGTTAAAGAATATTAAAGATAATTTTTTGCACGCTCGAGGTTGTTCTCCTCAAACTCAATGACCTCACGAACAAGCTTCAAAGCAGCCTCGGATACGTTAGTGTTCTCATACTCACGAAGCAGCTTTATCGAGTCTGTAATACCCATATTCGAGCCCTCGGATATCATCTGCGCCAAATGGCTGTCGGTAGAATCCATCATAGCGTTGACAGATATTCCGATACTGCTCCAAAGCTTGACCATAGCATTCTCTTCCTTGGCGTCAACACCAATATCATTGAGTCTTGCCTTGATCTTTGAAGCTAGAGATTCATAGCCGTTGAGCTGATCGGTGATGTCGGTCTTGAACTTGCCGTCGCTGACCTTCGGGAGCAGCTTCACGATAGAATCCGAGCCCATCTTAACGTTTTTATATAACTGTTCGAGCATTTCCGCTTCTTTGGTTTTTAATTCTTGCATATCAACATAATCCTTTCACAATTCGAAGTGAATTCAAGAGTAGTGTGCGCGGAAATTTTGAAAATATGCAAAAAAGCAACGAAAAATCAAAATTTCCGTTGCTTTTCAAATATTATTTTACAGAAAGCTTCTTTTCACGAATATCCGTACCTACAAACGGCAAAACGAGATACTCACCAAAAATTCGACTCGTGATTCGATCCTGATACTTCTTTCTCATTTCTTCTTTGGTGAAGTTGGTGTTAATAATAGTAGACTTCTTTCTTATAAGACGGGAATTGATAAGATTATAAAGACATGACGTGCTGAACTGACTTACAAGCTCGGTTCCAAGATCGTCAATTATAAGAAGATCGCAGGAAAAATACTTTTCGGTATCTGCCGACTCGCCCGAGCGCAGATTTCCGAACTTTTCCTTTTCAAAATCCGCAAGCATATCGACCGCATTAGCATAATAAACGTCGTTTCCCTTTTCGATGATAACACCGCCCATAGCACTTGAAAGATGCGTCTTTCCAAGTCCCGTACCGCCCATCATCAGAATACTTCCCGACTTTTCTGCCTCAAAGTCCTCTGCATATTTTTTTGCAATATCAAAAATTGCCTTCATTCTCGGAAGTGCATCGCCCGAGTAATATTTCAGCTCGAAGTTATCAAAGGTCTGTGTTCTTATAAGCTCGTACATTCCCGAAGATTCAAGCCCTGCCTTGACAAGCTTGTCGCGCATACACCTGCACATACGGTATCCGACCGTACCCGTGTCACCGCACTCGGCGCACTCGTATCTTATCTCGGTGTAGTTTGCAGGGAATCCCGCCGCAACGAGAATATCAGCTCTTTTCTTCAAAAGATCGCGATTTTCCTCGTTTATCTTATCAACCATAGCTCTGTCGCCGCTGACCGAGGCCTCAAAGACTCTCATGCCCGAAGCGGCAAGCTCGCCGTCTATTTTCGCAATTTCAGGAAGTTTGGCGTGTATCTCGGCTCTCCTGAATTGAGCCTCCTCGATCGCTCGAAGATACTTCCCGTCATATTCGCCCTTTATTTTAGCGTAATTTTCTCTGTTAAAACCCATAAAACCTCTCCTTAGAGATCAATTATTTCCAAGACTGCGCCTTACAGCCGCCTCAAAGAAGCTGTCGGTATCAAAGCTGCCGACCGAGGGACTCTCCGAGCCACTCTTTTTATACGAAGCCTCTATGTCCTCAAGAGTCCGAAAGCCTGCCGCGTTCCAACGCTCAAGAACCGTGTTCGCGTAGGGGAATGATCCCTTGCCCGTCGCATCGGCAGTGACCTCGTAAGCCTTCTCGATTATCTCGATCGAATAATTCATATCGTTGATCCAAGCCGAAATAAACTTCTTTTCTTTTGTCGTAAACGCTCGTTCACCAACTCCGAAAAGCGTCCTGATCTTGCCCTCCGCGTCAGAGGCAAGCTCGCGTCGACGAAGCTCCTCGGAAAGCTGCTCACCCGTCGTAATTCCCGCGTCGTAAAGCGCAAATGCCAGCTTTTCAGCGTAATGCAAGGTCTTTTTGCCAAGAGAAACGCAATACGTCAAAAGCATCATTATGTACTCGCAGTCAAGCTCAAGATAATCAACGAGTCCCATCAGAACGTTGATCTCCTTGACGTTAAAGACCTTCCCCATAATGTGCTGACACTCATCGATCAATGTCGCAGTCTCTTTTCTCTGCTCGAGAATATCCGAAAGCTGATCAGATGTGTACTGAGGCAGCTCGTCGGCTCTGCGAAGCTTCTTTGCAGGCTCAACAGTCTTCTCCTCAGTCTTTTGAGAAGCAACGGCAACCTCCGCCGCAGGCTCATCCGAAATAGCCTCCTTTGAGTCGCCAAGCTCTATAACGCCCGCGCCTCTCCAGAATGCCAACGCGCTCTTTACGTCGTCCTCGGAGATAGAGAGCGACCGCGCAAGCTTCTTTATATCAACGCTGCCACCGAGAGCGCAAAGTCCAAGCAATACTCTTAGCTCAACAGCCCCCGCCCTTGCGCTAACCTCAAGCGCCTTTTCGGGAACAACGGCAACCTTGCTACCGTAATTGATTATATATTTCACTTAAAATTCACTCTCCTTGTCGTCCTGCCATTCATTCTCCGAAACGTCGCCGTCAGATGCTGACTTATCGTCGCTCATATTGCGACAGATGCGGCAATTCATTATCATCAGCGAGTCACCGAGATGCACGTTTTCAACAATGATATCGTCGTCGGTGTAATCAAGCTCAACTCCCATATAGTTCCAAAGACCCTTAAGACCGAGCTTGACGCATCTGTCCGCGATCTCCTTAACGTATTGCTTGGGACAAGCCAATACCGCAATATCGACCTTATTCTCCGCGCAGAAGCTCTCGAGCTCGGAAATGGGATATACGGGCACACCTGCGCAATCCTTACCCTCGGCATCGTTACCCGTGTCAAAGAGCGCACTGATATCTACGCCTCTCTTTTCGAACATCGACAGGTGCACGAGCGCACGACCAAGGTCGCCCGCGCCGATTATAATAGCGTTAAAGCCCGCGCTGACACCGAGAATCTCGCTTATTTTTGCGAAAAGATAGTTCACGTTGTAGCCGTAACCATGCTGACCGAATCCTCCAAAGCAGTTAAGATCCTGACGGATCTGCGAAGCGGTAACGTTCATCATATGAGCCAGCTCACCCGAGCTTATGCGAGTCTTACCCTTTGCGATAAGCTCGCAAAGATAGCGATAGTATCTCGGCAGTCTGCGAATGACCGCTGGAGAAATGCTCTGCTTTTCGGTCATCTTACCCATATTTTCGTTGTCGTAAATGTTCATCTTTCCACATCCT
>JAZSGD010000243.1:0-2312 GCA_045532555.1 Eubacteriales bacterium
ACATATCCTCGGCTCTGTCGTCGATGATATTGGATGCGTAATACAGAAGGTCGCATACGCCTATGGCGATCTGCGCGTTGGGATTATTGTTGATCGCCTTGATTGCTTCCTTGGCAGGCTCGTATCCTGCATCGGCTGCTCTGTGCATATACTCCTTGCCGACTTCGTAGTCCTCGTACTGTTAGTAAAGCAGTAGACCGACTCTCGTCTGTACCCATTCATCTTCCACGGCGGAACGCTCGAACCACGATCTTGCTTCTTCACGATTACCTTCCTCGAACAGTATCTTGCCGTAGGCATACTCTGCTTGGTGGCAACCGTGTTCCGCGGCTCGCCTAAGATACTCCTTCGCATCTTCGGGAGATTTATCCTTGAGGTACTTTGCGTATTCGTATTCCGCATAGCCGAACTTTGCATCTGCCGCCATGCGAAGATATTTCATCTTGTCGCTTGGTGTTTCATCAAACTTTCCGTCACGGTAGGCTTTATAAATGAGATAGGCGGAGAGAGAGTTTCCTTCGTCCGCCGCCATCCTTAGCCACCATTCTGCGTTCTCCATATCGTCGGTCTTTTCAAGGTAGTACCTGCCAAGGCGATAGTAACCGATGGGATCATCGTATGCGTTTGCGTAACGGTAGAGGTAATCGAAATCGTCTGCGTGTTCCTTCAGCTTGGAATAATCATGATCCACCTCATAGTCGGGCTGTTCGGGTGGTGTGTTAATATCTCTCACCGCTCTCACCACGGCGTTGCGGATCGATTTGAATTCTTCGTTTTCTTCAATCGGAATTTTATCTGGCATCGTATCGGTATAGGTGCGGACGGTTTCACATTTATATCCGTACCACGCATCGTAAAGCTCCGAGAGCTGCGGATCGCTTCCAAGCATTTTTACGATTTCATTTACGAGAGCTTTTGTTTCCTTCGGCAAATATCCGTACACCTTTTTGCCTTTGTGCTTCTCTAATTTCTCGGAGAGTAACTGCATTTTCATAATGAGTTCGGGAGATACAGCGTGGTCGCCGTTTTTAATTTCGGCGACCACCTTTGCGATAATATTTTTATATTTTTCTTTGAGGTCATCACGCACCTCGGTCTGCTTTTTATAGATGGAGGTCAGCTCCTGACGGAATATATCCGTAGCGAAAGTCTGCTTGAGATTGTGGATTCCTTCTCGTGAGAGGAACGGCTCTCTCGGCTCTTTCGACCATACCATAATGTGAACGTGAGGATTTTTCTCCTTGTTATGATAGGCGGCATACCAACAGAGATTGCTCGGAAGGATGTGCATCTCTTTTGCAATATTGTTTCTGTGAGAGCGAAGGAGATTCATCCATTGCTCCGCAGAATTATATCCGAGTCGCTCCGCATCCTCACGCTTGAGAGAAATAATAATGCCCCAAACATTCCCGGGATGCTCGTCGATCTCACGGCTGATAGCGGAGAGATTTATTTTCTCGCCCTCGTCAGAGAACAAACCGTTCGAGCCTTGTCGCTCACCGATATATCCAAGCATACCGCCACGGAGAATTTCAACGCCCTCGCGCGTTGCAATATACTCTGCGTATCCACCGCGCGACTTGCCAGATTCGGTTCGGTGTCCGGGCTTATAGTAAGGAGCTTTGAGAATTAATTTTGCCGTTCAGGTCACCTTACTTGAAGCGTCCTTCCATACGCATCGCGCCGTTGGTTTCGGACACCTCACGGATAGAATCGCGGCGCATCTCGGCGAGATAATCTTCATCATAACCGCCGCCGTCCTCGTCAAGAACGATCTTAGCAAGGATGGCAAGGTCAACGGCGATCTTGAAAAGATTTCTGTTGATTCGTTCCTCGCTGTCAAGGATTTTTGCGCTGATGACAGACTCAAGCGCGGGAGTTAGGAAGCGTTCGCTTTGTTCTTTTTCGAGCCATGAACAATAAAAGTCGATGGCATCACGGATGAATGCGTTACGGGAACGGCATCCAAGTTCTTTTGCAAGACGGTCGCAGCGCTCCCATTGAGCTTGGGTTAACATCACGCCGCTTGATGATTTTTGATTTTGATTTTTCATAATATTGAAGTCCTTTCGTTGTTTGATTTTTTGTGTTAGCGCAAAGTGCAGACAAGGCATATTCATTGCCACACCTTGCTTTTTGAGGTGTCATTGACCATAAATTTCAATTATCAGCGAAAGCAGACAACCCACGACCCATAAAAGGCGCCAGCAATACATTTTTGAAAATGCCTTGAAACACCTCGCTTTTTTTCATTCGCTCGGCGTTGCCGTGCGATGTGATGTGCCACGAATAAGACGGGGCTTTATCCTGCT
>JAZSGD010000286.1:0-7211 GCA_045532555.1 Eubacteriales bacterium
TTCTGTTGAAGGAATGAGAGAGCGGACCGTGCTTATAAACGGCTTTTCAAAGAGCTACTCGATGACGGGCTGGAGAATGGGCTATGCCTGCGCTCCCGCGCCCATCATCGCACAGATGACCAAGATCCACCAGTTTGCGATTATGTCCGCACCCACGACCTCACAGTATGCGGCGGTCGAAGCGCTTCGGCATGGAGACGATGACGTTGCAACGATGGTCGCCGAGTACGATATGCGCCGCAGACTCGTGGTCAACGGATTCAATAAGATCGGAATGGATTGCTTCGAGCCCAAGGGCGCGTTCTATTGCTTCCCGTCGATAAAGCGCACGGGGATGACCAGCGAAGAATTTTGCGAGGAGCTGCTTCGCTCCAAAAAGGTCGCCGTCGTGCCGGGAAGCGCGTTTGGAAAGAGTGGAGAAGGGTTCGTTCGAGTGTCGTATTGCTACTCGACCGAACACATCAAAGAGGCGCTTTCGCGAATAGAAGAATTTTTGGAGGAGGTCTGCCCAAAGGCTTGAATATGGGTGACTTCAAAACGCAATAAGCGAAAATGAATATTCACTAAAATATACACGAAATATGCAAAAATGCAGATCGCCGATGATCTGCGTTTTTGATGAGGTATTTGATGAAATTAGACGATAATAAAAAAGCATTAAGAAAAAAACTGTATCTTTTCAGCGCGATCACACTTGCGGCAATATACACCCTTAACGGACTTGTGGTATCTCAGATTTATATTGGTGTGCTAAATGATATCATGTATGACGGCTCCATGCTGGTCGATGTTCTGTTCTATCTCAGACGACTGCTCGAGCTGGTCGCCGTTGCGATGGCATACGCGATCTTTATCTATGGAATATACCGTTTTACGCTCTCGGGCTTCAAGGGCGGGGTGGGAATATTTATAGGTGCCACATTGTATAAATATTCACTAAACACGATCGTTGACTGGGTAAATAACGGCGGTATTCCAACCACCTGGCTCGTCGATATTTTGTATATTTTGTACTACTCGATTCTTGAGCTTTTGCAGCTTGCACTCGTTTTGGCAATCGTTTGCTCGCTCATTTCACGCCACTGGAGAGCGGTTGAATTTTGCAAAAAGGTCGAAAAAACTCACCTTATTCCCGAGATCTATCCGTTCAAAAAGCTCTACGATAAAGCGAATTGCTTGCTCCGATCCGTCCTCGCGTGCTCGATCGTTATATTGTTTATAAGCCTTATGACACAAGCGATCAACGATATTTTGACGATTGAAAAGATCCTTGATCCGCTGCTGATGATCGTCGCTTATCTGGCGGAGATCGTTCTTGCAGTAATATGCTATTTCGTCATGTATGTCACACTCAACGTTTGTGCAGACAAGCTTGATTCCCCTTGTGATAAAAGGGAAAATCCCAATGCAAACGAAAATTGATCGAATAAAATAGCCGCAAAAATCAAACGAAAAATTCCACTCCTCACAGTCAAATAAAAAAACGAATATTGTTGCTGTAAAACAACGAAAAACGGTCAAATTTTGACCGTTTTTTTCTTTTTTGTGAATAATTAAAAAATTGTTCCCGAAAAAACAAAAAAAGCCTTATATAATTTGGAAAAACCCTTGACTTTACCGCCGCTTTTCTGTTATAATAATATATACTATATTAAAATTGGGGTATTAGGGTCAAAATTAACAGCAGCTCGACCGATGCGGATCGGTAGGTGATCCGACAACTATTTGAATTAAAGACAACGGAAAGGAACTTAACGGATATGAAGGATATAAGCAGAAACCTTACGATGCTTTGCGATTTTTATGAATTGACTATGAGCAACGGATATTTTAAATGCGGTATCAAGGATAAGACCGTTTATTTTGACGTGTTCTACCGTAACAATCCCGACGGTGGCGGCTTTGCCGTCGTTGCGGGACTCGAGCAGATAGTCGAATATATCAACGACCTTCACTTTGACGAGGACGATATCGAATATCTCCGTTCCAAGAATTGCTTTGACGAGGAATTTCTCGAGTATCTCCGCACGTTCAAGTTCACGGGAGATATCTGGGCAATTCCCGAGGGAACCGTTGTTTTCCCCGGAGAGCCTTTGATTACTGTAAGAGCCAAGGCGATCGAGGCGCAGTTTATTGAGACTTACATTCTGATGATAATCAACCACGAGTCGCTGATCGCGACGAAGGCGGCGCGCATTACTCGCGCGGCAAAGGGAAGGCTTGTCAGCGAGTTTGGATCTCGCAGAGCGCAGGGCGCGGATGCAGCAATACTCGGTGCACGCGCGGCTTATATAGGAGGCTGCAACTCGACCGCTTGTACCATTACCGACGAGGTGTTCGGTGTTCCCGCAACGGGCACTATGGCGCACGCTTGGGTGCAGATGTTTGACACCGAATACGAGGCATTCAAGACCTATTGCGAGATTTACCCGAATAACGCGACGCTTCTTGTGGATACCTATAACGTAATAGAATCGGGAATTCCGAATGCTATAAAGGTATTTAACGAGGTGCTGAAGCCCCTCGGAATAACCAAATGCGGTATTCGTATCGACTCGGGTGATATCACTTATCTCTCCAAGAAATGCCGCAAGATGCTTGACGATGCGGGCTGGACCGAATGCCGTATCATCGTATCAAATTCGCTTGACGAATATATAATCCGCGAGCTTATCAGACAGGGTGCGGAGATAGACGGTTTTGGAGTAGGCGAGAGACTTATTACTTCGAAGAGCCATCCCGTTTTCGGCGCGGTATACAAGCTTTGCGCTATTGAGGATGAGAACGGTACTATAAGGCCCAAGATCAAGATCAGTGAAAACGTTGGCAAGATCACAACCCCGCACTTTAAAAAGATATACAGATTACGCGGAAGAGATACCGGTAAGGCGGAGGTCGACCTCATCTGCCTTTACGACGAGGTGATCGATGATTCCAAGCCTCTCGAGGTGTTCGATCCCGAGCACACCTGGAAGCGCAAGCTGATTGAGAACTTTACCGCTACCGAGCTGCTCGTTCCGATATTCAAGGACGGCAAGCAGGTATATGAGCTCCCCTCCTTGAAGGAGATCAGAGAGCACCACGCAAGAGAGATAGAGGGAATGTGGGAAGAGGTAAAACGCTTTACCAATCCGCACAACTACTATGTGGATCTTTCGGAGAAGCTTTGGAACATAAAGAACGATATGCTCAAAGCAGGCGCTAATTCAAACAAAACCGGCAAATAATGCCGATTATACCGTGAAAACGGCTCGGAGTCGATATATGATTCCGAAGTCAACACAATCGACAGAAAGGATCTAAAAGATGCTTCAAAACATAAATCTTTCAATATCACTGTGGGACAATATAGTTCAGTTGTTCAAGGACTACGTGTGGTTCTCGGTATCGCAAATCACGATCGTAGACGTAGTGGATATATTGTTGCTTTCGGGCTTGATTTATATCGTCTACAAGTTTATAAGAGACAGGCATGCGGGCAGAGCTGTTTTAGGACTTGGTCTTCTGGTGGTTTTGTACGTAATAAGCGACGTTTTCAACATGATAGCGATAAACTCGATACTCAGGAACTTTTATGCGGTCGGTATCATAGCGCTGTGTATACTGTTCCAGCCCGAGCTTCGAGACGTTCTCGAGGAGTTTGGTGCAACTACGTCTGACAATATTAAAAAATTCAGAAACCGCCATATCACAGACGATGAGAGAATACTTAACGACGTCAACGAGATATGCAAGGCGGCGTTTGATCTCTCGGATAAGGGCGAGGGTGCGTTGATCGTTATTGAAAGACAGGGAACTTTGCGCAACCAGATGTCCGAAGGCACTCCGATCGATGCTGTAGTGTCGCATCAGTTGCTCTGCAACATTTTCGTAAACAAATCTCCCCTTCACGACGGTGCGGTCATTATCAGAGACGGCAGAATAGTCTGTGCGTCCAGCAAATCGAAAACTATCGCGGAAAACGGTCCTATGGTTGAGGGTCTTGGCACCCGTCACCGTGCCGCGCTTAAAATAAGCGAGGTCAGTGATGCTATCGTGGTCGTGGTTTCCGAGGAGACGGGAACTATATCGGTTGCGAACAACAAGCTTCTCAAGCGTCATTACGAAAAGGAAAGCGTACATAAGTCGGGAGATCTGAAGGACGATCTGTTCAAGCTTATTACGGGACGCACGGTTGCCGAGAGCACTTCGGGAAAAGCTCCCGATACTCATACCAAAAAGCAAAACCGCAGCAAAACGGTACCTGATTCAAGTGATGTATCCGAGCAAGGCGATGATCTTGAAAGTGCAGAGAATGGAGGTGAGCGTAAGGAATGAAAAAATTCAGCTTTATAAACGAGCCCAACGACAAAAAGGACGGTTCGATAGTCATTGAGCGTGCCAAGAAGAAAAATCTTGACCTTGGAGCCAGAATAGTTTGTTTTCTTATAGCTCTCCTTATCTGGATATACATGGCGAACGTGAACGTCGTTGACAAGACCAAGACGATAACTCTTAACGTCAACGTGGTAGGTGCGGACATTCTTAACGCTAACGAGGATATGATGATATACGGTATGGACAAGGGAACTGTCACTATCACCGTAAAGGGCTCTAACAGAGAGCTTCGAAAGCATCTTGACTCTGATTACAGCGCGACGGTCAACGTCAGCGACGTATCGGATAGCGGAAAGCATATATTACCCATATCGATCCAACTTCCCGCAGGAGCAAACGTCAGTCTTGTTTCGATGGATTCGAACAACGTAACATTGTATTCCGACTTCATTGTTACCAAGACAGTGCCCTTTGATACCTTTTACGGTAACGTGATAATGCTTCCCGAGACAGAGGAGGGCTATTATAGTGTCTACAATATAGAGAAATCGGTTGATTTCGTTGAGATCACGGGACCTAAGCAACTGATAGATATGGTCGAGTCTGCTAAATACTGCATTGAGGGCGATATACAGATGGGCAAGAGCTTTTCGAATTGTTCTTTGATGTTTTGTGATGCAAAAGGAGATTTTGTCTCTGACTATACTAATTTGATCTCTTATTCCGTTGAGGATATTACCGTAGACGTTATCGTTACGGGTAAAAAGACGGTGCCGTTATCTGTCATGGTTGAGGGACTTGAAAACGGAGAATGGTTTGCTAAGACAAGTCCTGAAAACGTCACTATTTTCGGAGATCCCGCATTGCTTGCCGAGATAAATCAATATACGATAGAACTTAGTGACATGACGATCGGTCAGACAAAAGAGGTAACTTTATCTGACAGCGATCTTGATGAGGGACTCAGCTTTGGAGAGAATCCCATTTCCGTATACGTTCAGATCAATTCTACAAATGAGTCTTCAAACTGATGAGTAAGACTGTCTATATATTTGACGGAATATCCCTACCTTTTTCTGCTGATAGCTCCGACGCCTTGCGTGTGGTTGAAAAAAAGCTGAATAGTGTGGGTATAGATTCTAAAAAGTGCAGGTTGGATATCAGCAAAAAATCCGTTGATGCGAGGCATAAGGACGATATCAAGATGATCTGGTCAGTCTCGGCTCGATCCGACAGACTTTCACAAAAGGAGCACGAAAAGATCTTGAGGCTTGGTGCACGCTCAATGGCGGTGGAATCACTTGAGGTCAGATTCGGATGCGAAACAATGCAGGCGAGACCTCTTGTGGTCGGAATGGGACCTGCCGGAATGTTCTGCGCGCTGATCCTTGCCGAGAACGGATATAAGCCGATAATTATTGATCGCGGAGACAAGGTTGCCGACAGAGTGGCATCGCTTGAAAGATTTTATTCGGAGCATATTCTTGACACCGAGTCTAATATTCAGTTCGGTGCGGGCGGCGCGGGTACGTTTTCGGACGGCAAGCTGCTTACAAGGATCAATGATCCCAAATGTGCTTACGTTCTCGAAACGCTCGTCAAATTCGGAGCGCCAGAAGAAATAACGGTAAAGGCGAAGCCACACGTTGGCACAGACGTTTTAAGAACGGTAGTTGACAATGTTTTGAGTCATATTGAGAAGCTTGGTGGAGAGGTTATATACCGTTGCAAGCTCACGGGTATTCGTGAAAGAGGCGACGGGCTTGTTGAGGCTTTGACGAGCAAGGGCGATTTTCTTGCTTCGTCTGTCGTGCTTGCGCTCGGTCACAGCGCTCGTGATACCTACCGTACGCTTATTGAGAGTCAATTTGACATAATCCCGAAGCCGATATCTGTCGGAGTTCGAATAGAGCACAAGAGAAGCTTTATTGAGGAGGCTTTGTACGGTCGCTTTGCGGGTGAGCCTGCTTTGGGCGCGGCTGAATATGCGCTTTCCGATACTCGCGGTGAGCGAGGGGTTTACACCTTCTGTATGTGCCCCGGCGGCGAGGTCGTTGCAGCGGCAAGCGAGGAGGGCGGAGTAGTCGTTAACGGAATGAGTCATTTCGCCCGTGACGGCGAAAATTCAAACTCCGCGGTTGCGGTTTCGGTCAGAGTGGAGGATTACGCGACGGTAGACGGAAGTCTTGCTCTCGGAGCGATAGAATTCCAAAGACGGATTGAGCGCCGTGCTTTCGCGGCCGGTGGGGGCGGATACGCCGTGCCCGTACAGACCGTTGGAGATTTTATGAATAAAAGATCGGGAAGTGAACCAAGTTCAGTATTTCCGACCTATATGGGAGGCAACAATTTTAAAGTCGCATCGATGGAGGACGTCTTACCGTCCTTCGTTTGTGACTCGTTGCGTTACGGTCTTGCCTCTTTTGACAAAAAAATAAAAGGATTTGCCTCGGATCCCGCGCTTTTATCAGGCGCGGAAACGAGGACCTCGTCTCCGCTGAGGATCTTACGCGGAGAGGATATGAGGGCTATCGGCAAAAGGAGCATTTATCCTTGCGGAGAGGGTGCGGGATATGCCGGTGGAATTACGAGCGCCGCAGTTGACGGCGTTAAGGTGGCGATGGCTATTGCCTCAAGATTCAAGCCGTTTGATTAAACGGGTTTGATAAAAACATGAGTTTTTGATTTCAGATTGCCGAAACGTCTTGTTTTCGGCAATCTGCCATGATTTTGTAAATAATTTTTGGTTATATAGAGTTTTGGAGTTGAAATGAATTTAAGTGAAAAGAAGAAGGTCTGGTCGCTGAGGTATACGCCGGGAAATAGTGACGTTGATGGCGCGATCGGTGCTATTGCGGCGGAAAACGGTATATCCGAGGTGGCGGCGAAGCTTA
>JAZSGD010000331.1:0-4464 GCA_045532555.1 Eubacteriales bacterium
TTTCGTATGTCAAGCCATATCTCTGTGCGATATCTCGTGCATAGCTCTTTCCGTCGGGCTTTGCGCGGAAGATCTTGAAGGAGCGCTTGCCCTCCTCAATTCCCGCTACAAGCGTATCGATCTTAACACCGCCGTTTGCCAAAGCATCAGAATTTATTCGGTCAATTTCTGCGGCTAACTCGTGCAGGTGCGTTGCAAAAAGGCAACGGCAACCAACCATCGAAAGACCCGAAAGCACCTCTGACGCGATGTACGAGCCTTCGTATGATCCCGTCGACGAGAATGACTCGTCAAGCAACACAAGGCTATACTCGGTCACGCTATCAAAAATCTCGCCAAGTCGTGCGCACTCCTCGCCGAGTCGACCTTTATCAATGGTATCGTCGGCACCGGTGGGGAAATGAGTATATATCGCGTCGGCAGGACTGATGCGTGCATTTTTAGCGGGAACGAACATGCCAAGCTGCATCATAGACAAAGCAAGACCAAGAGAGCAGGTGATTACGGATTTACCACCGCGGTTAGGGCCTGTCAAAACGTATATCATCGCATCATCTTTATTAAATCTCACGTCGTTGGGAACTATCTCCTCGCTATCGCGAAGCTTGAGCGCTACCGCAGGATTATAGAGGTCATCCGCATCAAATACGCGCTCGCTCATCGGCGCGATCTCGGGCTCGGACAACCAGCAGCCTTTTGACTCAAGTCGCTTAAGCATTTCCGTACCCTTTACCACAAACTCGATCTCAGGCATAAGACCGAGCAAGAAATCGGTGTTTTCAAGCACGTAGGTCTGAACTATCTTCTTCCAAGACTTGAGCGACGCTCTGTATACGTCGTTTATAGCCGAATTGAAGGCGATCGACATAGCGGTTCTCTGATTGTCGGACTGCTTTTTATTAAAGGGAACAAGGTTAGCGATACAGGTGTACTCGTCGTCCTTAAAATTAAGTCGCAGTATCTTGTCAATAGCGTCGCCAGACTTGAACGCCTCGGAGTTTATGGACAAAACTCCCGCATAGGTGGGACGGAGCTGCGCGTCGAGATTGACACCGATAGAAACGCTCTTGATCTCGCGAACGCGTTTTGTAAGCTCGTTGAGCTTTTCATTGAGTTCTTTATAGTAATCCGACTCGGCAAGCTCGCATATTCTTTCTTCAAGGGTTTTGAAAGCGCGGCTCTTGATCTCGTCCTTTACCGCGGAAAGCCCTCCGTAAAGAGTTTCTACACAAGAAATATAGAGCTCTATCTCGGTTATACTGGAAAGATAATCCTCGGATGAATTGTTATCCGCTTCAAGACGGCGAAGCTCGGTAATGTCCGTCAGAACAGGCATTAGCTTGCCAAGAGTCTCGGCAATAGCGGGGCAATTCATCATGTCGGAAAAAACCTCGTTTCTGTACTTCATAACCTCTTGTGAGGTGGTGAAATAATCCGAGAGATCCGAGCTTTTGAGATCTAAGATTTCAAGCATGCCGAGCTCCTCAAGGGTGTACATATCTATATCAGGGCGATTTTTACCCGTATAGTAGTCCTTTTTCGATTCTGCATCGGGATAGAGAAGACTAAAATTCGTAAGATCCATTATTTTTATCCTTTCGGAATTATATTTTTATTATTGTTTTTTCGCCGTTCCTGACGACGAGAATGCTGTCAAGTCCAACTGAACGAAGAAGCTCAAATCCCTCGTCTACACGATCGCCAATATGATCGGGGGAATGAGAGTCTGTTCCAACAGTTACAAGCTTTCCTCCGCAATCTCGGTAAAGTGACAGCAACTCTCGGTCAGGCATTGCAAATCCAAGTCCTTTCCACAAGGTAGAAACGTTTACTTCAAGTGCAATATCCTTCGATATCATCTTGCGGTATAGTTCCTCGATCTTGCTTGCATGCCTTGTAAAATCGTAACTATTTCCCGATAGAGCGCAGTAACGGTGCATATACGTTAAATGCGCCACTGTATCTATCTTGTCGCACACGTCAATAGACTCGCAAAGCTCCTGAACAGATCGCTCAAAAAGATGTCCAACGCAATCGGGCGACGTATAATCAAAAAGCTTTTTAAAATCATAAAAACAGAAGTCGGGAGCTCCACGGAGATTATGCAGAGAAGATATCACAAACTCATACCTGTGAGCCTTCAGTAGCATTTCTGCCTCCTCGGGATACTGATTTATCTGACCAAGCTCGATTCCGTGCGTCAGATTTACCTTGCCTTTGTATTTTTCCTTGGCTGCAAGTATCTCCTCATAAGCGCGGTCAGCATCATAAGGAGGGCAGGACAGATCGAAACGACCGTTGCACTCAAAATGGTCGGTAATAGCCAGATCGGTCACCCCACGCTCAATAGCCGCAAGGCAGAGCGCTTCGGGAGACGAATCGGGAGCGCCATCAAAGGAGAAATACGTATGTGTATGATAATCGCATCTGAACATAGTCAACCTCTGAAAACATTAATACGTATATATTTTAGCACATTTTTACCATTTTGTATATACTTTTACAAAAATAATTTATTTTTCACTTGAAAACAGGGATAAAATGTGCTAAAATAAGGCAGAAATGTTAGGCAAAGGAGGACTTTTATGAAATCGGTTTCGAATATGGATTTTTTATTAAACACACCCCGTGCATCGAAGCTTTATTGCGAATGCGTAGCCGACCTGCCAATACTAGACCTCTATTGCAACCTTGACGTTTCCGCGCTCGCCCAGAACAAGAGTATCACCAATATAACGGAGCTATGGCTATACGGAAACCCGACAAAATGGGAGCTTATGAGAGTATGCGGTGTTGAGGAGCGCTTTATCACGGGCAACGCTTCGGATTTTGAAAAATTCAGAGAGCTTTGCCGCATTATGCCGATGCTGATTGGCAATCCTCAATATATTGCGTGTCACGTCGAGCTTCAAAGATTTTTTGGCTGTAATCTGACTATAAACTCCGATAATTGCGAAACAATATGGAAAGAAACGTCCGATAAACTGGCAAAACAGAGATTCGGCGCGTTCGATTGCGTAAAAATGAGTGGCGCAAAGACAATTTTCGTTGCCTGTGCTCCTACAGATAGCTTAAGTCCTTATGAAGTTATAGGAGCGCGCGGCGAAATATCGGTTTTTCCCGTATTTTCTCCCGATAAGTGCTTTAAATTAAACCAAAAGGGAATTGAGGCATATTTGTCCGAGGTTGGCAAAACCGCCTCAATAGATATCTGCGATTACGATAGCTTTTGTCGAGCGTATGGAATATTAATGGATCGATTCAGTGCGGTCGGGTGCAGGTCGGCATATCACAAAATGAGCGCAGATCATTCGTTTATAAAGCCCGATATGCACCACGCAGATCTGATACTGAAAAAGGCGCTTTCGGGCAAAGGTGCGGAAATAACAAGGGATGAGCTTTCCTTATGGAAAACTCAACTGATGCGCTTCTTTGGTGCTGAATATTTAAAACGAAATTGGGTCATGTGGATAGAGTGCTTGCCTAACAGCAATCCCGATATGGAAGCCATTTTGAGCTATATGTCATCAAGCAACGTTCTTCCCAAAACAGTTCTATGCTCAAATAACGTTATTGATCACGCTTTAGTTGCCGAGATATGCAAAAAGCTTTGCCGAATCGAGCAAAACAGATCCGTGACGGTAGTTCAAGGAATTGGAGGCATGGCGGAGATCGGAGCCAACGAGATTGAAGCGGCTATTTCAAATCTCACAACTAAAACCGCAATAGGAAGCGTTATCGGAGTTCAAAGCGGAGCTTACGGATACGGCATTGGCATTGTGCACGAGCTTTTTCGCAAAAGCGTATGTAACGTGATCGGAATTTGGGTAGATAAGGGAATCTGTCCCGAGTGCACCGCGGTGGAAACGATTAAAAATATCTGTTATCGTAATGCAGCACAATATTTTGAAATTGATTAAATTTTGAATAAAACGGAGGTAACGAAATGTACATCGTTAAAGAAAAAAAGTGCAGCGCTCTCAAAATAATCCTTATAGTTGTGGGTATTGCGGCAGCAACGGCAGCAGCAGTGACCGCAGTAATACTCTGGAAAAAGAAAAAGGAAGCTGATAAGATCATTGAAGAAGAGATCGATGCGGCCATTGAAGCAGCATTTGCAGAGGACGAGGAATGCGAGACCGCAGACGTCAAGATCATTGAAAGTGAAGAAGTTTAAGATATGAAAATAGTTTTTCTTGATGCGTCTACTCTCGGCGCGGATATCGATTTGTCGCTGTACGAAAAATACGGCGAGCTGACGGTTTATCAAAGTACCGCACAAGAGGAGTTTGCAGATCACGTTGCCGATAGCGACGTTGTGATCATTAACAAATTGAAGGTGGGCAGACACAATCTGCCCGCTTGCCCGAGCGTAAAGCTGATCTGCGTGACCGCTACGGGATACGACAATATTGACACGGAATACTGCAAGGAAAAGGGAATTGCCGTTTGCAACGTAGTCGG
>JAZSGD010000345.1:0-2697 GCA_045532555.1 Eubacteriales bacterium
GAACAAAACTCAGGCAGACCTCAGTATGACCTTTGCGAGCTTTATTGAAACCTATACGGTGGATATGAAGAATCGCATTAAAGAAAACACTTGGCAGACCAAAGAGCATATTATCCGCACGAAGATCCTGCCGTACTTCGGCAAACGTAAAATCAGCGATATTCAGCCGAGAGACATTATTGCTTGGCAGAACGAAATGATTAAGGGTTGTGATAAGAACGGCAAGAAATACTCTCCCGTGTACCTTAAAACGCTCCACAATCAGCTCAGCGCCATTTTCAATCACGCCGTTAAGTTCTATGGCTTGAAAGAAAATCCCGCCGCTAAGGTCGGCAATATGGGTAAAGCGAGAAGTCGTGAAATGCTCTTTTGGACACAAGAAGAATATCAAAAATTTGCCTTTGCGGTGATGGACAAGCCCGTATCCTATTACGCATTTGAAATGCTTTATTGGTGCGGTATCCGTGAGGGTGAGTTGTTAGCTTTGACCGCCGGTGACTTCGATTTTGAGCGTGGTACGGTCACAATCAATAAGTCCTATCAGCGCATTGACGGCAGGGATGTTATTACCGAGCCGAAAACGCCGAAAAGCAACCGTGTGATAAAGATGCCCGATTTTCTTATAGAAGAAATCAAGGAATACCTTTCTAAACTCTACGGTCTGCAAAAGGGCGACCGAGTGTTTAATATCACAAAGAACTACCTGCACCGTGAAATGACAAGGGGCGCAGATGAAGCAGGAGTTAAGCGTATTCGTATCCACGATCTGCGACACAGCCATATTTCCCTCTTGATTGAAATGGGATATTCGGCGGTGGCGATTGCCGACCGTGTAGGACACGAAAGTATCAATATCACTTATAACTACGCTCATCTGTTCCCATCCACACAGACGGATATGGTAGACAAGCTCAACAACTTCAGAAAGGAGCCAACACAAAATGTCAGCTAAGAATTTAGATAAACACGACCGCTTCAGATGTATCACCGTAGGTTTTCGGGTTTCCCCTGAAGAACACGAAACGATAAACCGTATCGTGGCGCTGTCGGGGCTCACAAAGCAAGAATACTGTTACCGCAAGTGTACTGACCGTGAAATTATCGTGGAGGGTAATCCGAGAGTGTATAAGGCGCTCAAATTAGAACTCGCCGCTGTGCTTGATGAACTGAAGCGTATCGAAAGCGGCGGCAATGTCAGCGGTGACTTGCTTGAAGTCATCGACCAAATCAACAAAACCTTGTATGGATTAAAGGAGGGATCTGAATGACCAATATAACGGAAAAGACTGCCCCGAATGTATCTGTTGGCGCAGATACGGAGCAGCCTTCTCAAAAATCTACTGCAAATATTATAACCACCGAAGATGAAAATATCAAGAGTTTTGAGGAAATTCAGCGTGAAATGATTAGGATGATGGACCCATCCTATCTCAAAACCGTATCAATGACCGAACTGTACGACACCGTTTACCAAAGCAAGCCGCCGCTGATTGACGGCTTGCTTTATCCGGGAACGTATATCTTTGCAGGCGCACCCAAGCTTGGCAAAAGTTTTCTGATGGCGCAGTTGGCATATCACGTCAGTACGGGAACTCCGATATGGAACTATACAGTCCGAAAAGGAACGGCATTATATCTCGCTCTTGAAGATGATTACCGCCGCCTACAGGAACGCTTGTATCGAATGTTCGGAACGGAGAGCGCAGACAATCTGTACTTCTCTGTTTCAGCAAGTCAGATTGGCAAAGGACTTGATGAACAGTTGCAGGGGTTCGTTACCGAACACCCCGACACTAAACTCATAATCATAGACACACTTCAAAAGGTGCGTGAGTTTGGCGGTGATAATTACAGTTACGCCAACGACTATGAAATCATAAACCGTATAAAGAAATTTACCGACCACTTCGGCATTTGCGTTTTAATTGTCCACCACACCCGAAAGCAAAACGCCGATGATAAATTCGATATGATCTCCGGTACGACGGCTCTGCTCGGTGCAGCAGACGGCGGGTTCATTTTACAAAAGGAAAAGCGTACAAGCAACAATGCCACTCTTGAAGTGTCGGGCAGAGATCAACCCGATCAAAAGCTACACCTTGTCCGTAATACCGAAACTCTGTTATGGGAATTAGAGCGAGTGGAAACGGAACTTTGGAAAGAGCCGCCCGAACCCTTGCTTGAAAAAGTGGCGGCGTTTATCACCGCAGACAATGCCGAGTGGTGCGGCTCGCCAACGGAGCTTGTCGAGGTGCTCGGCGTTGATATGAAAGCCAATGCTCTGTCGATGAAGCTGAATATCAATGCGGGGCGTTTGTTCAATGAGTACGGTATCTGTTATGAGAACAAACGCTGTCACGGTGGTCGCAAGGTGCGCCTACACCTTGAGCAAGCGTGACGATGCGTGTCGGTCGTGACGGTGTTATAGGCGGTAGCAAAAACATCGTCACCATCGTCACAGACCGACACGGGAAAGTTTAGGCGGGGTGCAGGGCGCCCTTTTCAAAGGGCGGCACTGCTGGGGAGTTGTCCGCAGACAACGGGGCAACGCTCCACACCCCCTCGGAGAGCGCAATGGCACCTTTTGATAGACGAAGGCTGTCGAAAGTGCTTTTGCGTTACTTTTGACAAAAGTAACAAAACCCGCCGCACGGCGGCGAAGGAAAAAGGAAGTGATTATTTGAAAAGAACGATAAG
>JAZSGD010000239.1:0-5546 GCA_045532555.1 Eubacteriales bacterium
TAATATTATTGCAGGATTTCTTGACAAGAGCGTGTTTTTTTGGTATTATATAAGCATAGTATTATAAACGGACGTGGAGGAATATATGCTGTCGTTTGAATGTGATTATAACACGGGGGCGCATCCCAAAATTTTAGAGGCGCTTGTTCGCACGAATATGGAGCCTTGTCAGGGATACGGAAATGATATCTACACCGCACAGGCTCGCGAAAAGATCCGCGCGGCTTGCGGCAGAGAGGATGCTGACGTCAGGTTTTTGGTGGGCGGCACGCAGACCAACCGAATCGTGATAGATTCGATTCTGCAAAATTATGAGGGGGTCATAGCGGCTACTACGGGGCATATCAGCGCTCACGAGGCGGGTGCGATCGAGGCCTCGGGACACAAGGTGCTGACCGTTCCCGGCTATGACGGAAAGCTTCGTGCCGAGGACGTGGAGGCTTTGATAGAGGGCTTTTACGCTGACGGTGCGCACGAGCACATGGTTTTTCCCGGAATGGTATATATCTCGCACCCGACCGAGTACGGAACGCTTTATACGCTTGACGAATTAAAGGAGATCTCGGCGCTGTGTCACCGATACTCGATACCTTTGTTTCTTGACGGCGCGCGGCTTGGATACGGTCTTATGAGCCGTGAGACCGACGTGACGCTTGCCGATATTGCTTCGCTGTGCGACGTTTTCTATATTGGCGGCACAAAGGTTGGCGCGCTTTGCGGCGAGGCGGTCGTATTTACGCACAATAACGCTCCGAAGCATTTTTTCACTACCGTGAAGCAAAACGGTGCGCTTTTGGCAAAGGGAAGGCTGCTTGGAATTCAGTTTGACACTCTTTTTACCGACGGGCTTTATTTTGAGATCAGCAAAAATGCTATCGATCGTGCGGAGGATCTTAAGCGCCTTTTCGCCGAAAAGGGATACAGATTTTTCAAAGATTCGCCTACGAATCAGCAGTTTATCGTTCTTTCGGACGAAAAGATCGCAGAGCTTGAGCCTCTCGTACGCTTTGAGGTCTGGGAGAGGGTTGACGCAGAGCATTGCGCGGTGCGCTTTGCGACGAGCTGGGCGACTACGAAAGAGGATATTGAGGCGCTTGGCAGGATAATTTGAGTTTATTAATTGCAAAAAGAGCAGAGAAACGATAAGCACCCCGAAAGTCAGACACTTTCGGGGTGCATATCATTTTTGTTTGATTTTTACTTTAATATTTTGTTGAGCTGGGAAAGTGCGTCGTCGTAGTCGTCGAAGCTGATAACGTAGTCGCAAAGCGCCGCGTTTTTCTCTATATATTCAAGCGCTGCCAAGCGATTGACCTTATCCTCAACCGAGGAGTTTTTGCGAATGATATTTGCCATAAGCGCGCGCTTTTCACGCTTGATATACACGGTTGTCACGTTCTTGAACTGGGTTTTGAGCGACATCGCGCCGCAGATGTCCATTGTAGTCAGCACGCGCTTGCCTCCCGCGAGGATCTTTTCGATATCACCCTTTTTGGAGCCATATCCGTGGCCTGCGTACATTGTGGACTGCAGCATTTCGCCGCTGTCACACATGCGCCTGAAATCTTCAAGGGAAACGTAATTATACCAAGTATTTTCCTCGAGCGCGGTGGGGTCCTTTGTAGTATAGCTTGATAATTTTTCGAAGTTGTCGTTTTCAGCAAGGAATCGCGCCGCGAGCTTTGATTTTCCCGTGCTGGAGGGACCGACGAGCACAACGATGTCGGACTTTGTCGGCTCGCTCTCGCTCGGCTTCGCCGAATAGCTCTCCGCTATGATCTCCACGATCTTCAAAAACTCGTCGTAGTGATTGACTGCCAGCATTCCCGTTGCCTCCTGATTCCACGGGCGGCGCATCAAAACGGGATACTTTGCGCTTGAATTAAGAATATTGTGCATAGCGTCGTCAAACAAAATATCGGTGTGGATATTATCCTTGCGTGCGCCCATATAGATGTGGTCGGCGGGAATCTCGGGAAATTCCTCCATAATACGCTGGGCGCGAATGCCCATAAACTGCGGCGGAACAGCGGTGCAGACGTACACCTCGGTCATCTGACTTAACTTGCGCACAAACTCCTTTGCGCCCTCGTAAACGGGCTGTGTGCGGTAAAATTCGGCGTCGTTAAAATAAGGGTAAATGCTGTCTATTCGCTTTCCGATCTTTCCCCAGCGGTCTTTTTCGTACATGGTCATAGGGGGATCGAATTTGTATTTTTCGTTTGCCAAGCGAATCGCGTAGCTCGTACATTCCATTAAAAGATCATCTATGTCCAGTGCGGTGGACAATTTGTACTTTCTATTCATATTTCACTCTCTTTCTTTGTTGTTGACGGTTTATTGCTTAATTATATAGTATACGGCGGCGCTCGTCTAAAAATGAAGCTTTCGCGGCATTGGGATAAAAAAAGCAACTTTTCGCGTTTGATACAGAAATCGCGTAAAGCTGCCGACTTGTTGTGTAGTAATTATACCATATTTGTCGAAAATGTCAAGAGTTTTTTGTGAAAAGGTCGTGTTCTTTTCGGAAAATGTCTGTTTTTTGGGGTACCGTAGTATTATGCAAGGCAGTTCGAGGGTTAGAAAAAATCCGCCCCGCGAAAAATATCGCGGGGCGGACTTTATATGAGCCGCTATGCGTATTAGTTTGAGAAGTTGACCTCGTTGAATATCTGGGTGCCGTCTGCGGTGGTGACAGAAAGGATGCAGCCCTTGTTGCCCTTGTTGTTCCAGTCACATACTGCAAGCTCGATGGTGAGAGTCTGACCGATGTAGCTCTCAAGCCAAGCGTACTGACCCGCGCTGCCCGCATAGAGCATAAATTCAAGATCTCCGTCAACCACGTAGGTGTTGGTGGAGTATCCGCCTACCACGCGAGAGACGGTTGCGGTTATAACGTAGACCTCGGTGGTGTGCGAAACGTCGCCGTTAAGCGCCATGACGTCTGCAAGTGTCTTGCCCGTGATGAACGAGCTTGTCGAATAGGAATTGTTGCCGTAGTAGTTGATGATCAGCTCTGCGTTGTCTATACAGATCTGTCCGTCGGTATCCTTTGAGAGCGCTCTCGTTCCCTTGATTATGATCTCGTCGCCTACATGGAGCTTTGCAATCGTCTCAGCATCAGTGCGGACGGCGATTACTCCGCTCTCGTCAATGAGGTAGAAGCCTGCGGGCTGGTTTGCCACGGAGGAGGCAACGATACCTTTAACCGTCACCTCTGTGCCGAGATCGGCATCAATAGCCTCGTCTACGGTGATCGAGGGGATCTCCTCGGTGGGAATGTCGACGGTCACGGTTACGGTCTCGCTATATTCTTTGCCGTCCCATGCGCCCTTGACGGTGATGGTTGCGGTGCCGCTTGCAAGGCAGTTCATTGTGGTCTTGCCGTCTGCGGTGGTGAACTGGATCACGCTCTCGTCGCTCGAAGTATAGGTGAGGGTCGCGTTTTCAAAGCCGAGGAGCTCGGAGGAAACGCTTGTTACAAGCTCAAGGGCGGGGTTACCCGTGTATTTTGCCTCGAACTGATCTATGCCGTGGTACTTGACTGCAAACTCGGCGGTGTTGTCCTTATTGAAGCTGTAATTCTCGTCGATAACGGCTACGGGGAGGAAACGGTATACGCATCCTGCCGCGCTCGACTTCGCGTTGAGAACTACGAGGTAAACGGTGCAGATCTTGCCGTCGAATTCATCGAGCCAACCAAAATCGGAGCCGTTGCACTGGGTGTAGGTGTAGGAGCCTGTCTTTTCATCGAGGTCGTCGATGTAGTAGTTTACAAAGCCGTTGCCGGGAGCCTTCTTTACGAGAGCAGTTACCTTATATACCTGCGTGGTTATGTCGTTGGTGATGGGGTTGTCCATAAGCTCCTTGACGGTAGCAGTGGGGAGGGAATTGCTGATCCACTCGTTGTTGCCCTCGTCGTTGGAGATGAGAGTTACGCCCTCGAGCTGATTGCAGCCCTTATATCCGTGGGCTGCGGCGTTGTTCTGCTCGCTATCGAGGATCCAATATGTCTTGGATGCCGCGATCTCGACCTTGTTACCGATGGCTACTCTTGCAGCCGCGTCGCCGTCGTAGACGTAGATAGAGTCTGCGCCGTTAACGAGGATAAAGCCGTTGGGCTTCATTCCGTTTGCGTAGGTTATGCGGGCTACGATACCGCTGACCTTGAGCTTTGCGCCCTCTGCCGCGTCTCTTGCCTCTGCGATGGTTGCCGAGGTGTATTCGGATACGTCGACGTTACCCTGATTGGATACGAATTCGATAAGTCTTGCGTTCTTGACTTCCTTAGTGCCGTTGAAGTTCTGGAGAATGCAGTACAAAAGCACTTCGTCGCCCTTGTAGGGCTTTTCGTCAAGCTCGCTGTACCTGAGAGTTCCGTCTGCGCTGTACGTGCCGTAGACCTCAATCTCGCCCGTAGCGTCGTAGATGACCATTGCGCCGTACTCAGCGTTGGAAATGGTCTTTATAGTGGCGCGAATGTAGTAACGATCCTCGGTGACGTTGCCGGGCTCGCCGCAAAGCTCAAGCGCCTCTGCGATGGTGATGATTTTGATCTCCTCGCCGACCGTGGTTTCTTCCTCGGTGGTGGTATCATCGGCGCCTGTGGTGGTATCCTCAGCGCCCGCGGTGGTGATTTCTTCCTTGGTGGTGGTGGTTTCTTCCTTGGTGGTAGTTTCTTCCTTGGTGGTAGTTTCTTCCTTGGTGGTGGTTTCTTCCTTGGTGGTAGTTTCTTCCTTGGTGGTAGCTTCTTCCTTGGTGGTGGTTTCTTCTTTGCCAGCGGTGGTTTCGTCTGTTGTCTGGCTTCCTTCGTTGCCCGAGGGCTTATCGCATGCCGCTATGGACACGAGCATAACGAGAGCCAGCAAAAGTGCGAGAATTTTTGTGAAATTCATGGTTCTGTACCCCTTTTCTGATTGATACGTTTATTTTACTACCGATTGCGACAAAAGTCAATCCCTAAAAGAGAGATTTTGGAAAATAAAATTCGTTTTTCGTATTATTTTTTCTTCTTGGCGTTTTTTTTCGTTTACCCCTTGACTTTAGCTTTTGGGCGTGATAAAATTAAGAAAAAAGCAACGCTTTTGGTGGCGGAAGGAGGCTTTTATGGAATACAACAAGAATTTTACGATCTCGGGCTGGAGCTGCAGAGCATGGAGCCGTTGCGGAAAAGATATCGAGCCCGCTGAGATGATCAGGGAATGGTACGAGCTGGGACTTACTCTTATGATAGCGTATAGTGACAGCAATGATTGGGCAAGAACTCACGCTTTGCTTGACGAGGCGCACAAACATGGAATGAAGCTCATCATTCAGGATTGGGGCGCTAACGTGGACAATCTGATCGTTAACGGCGAGGAGCATTATCGCGAGAGCATGAAAAAGCTTGTTGACGAGTTTGGCTCGCACCCTGCGACCTTTGGTTTTTACGTTACCGATGAGCCTCACGTGGACAATCTTGAGGATACGCTGAAGGCGTGCCGTATCAACAACGAGCTTGCACCTCATCTGACGGCGTATATGAATCTGCTTCCGTGGTTTGATTG
>JAZSGD010000272.1:0-2289 GCA_045532555.1 Eubacteriales bacterium
CTTAACGTTGCACCATCGCTTGACGCGACCTTTGCAGATGAATACATGAGTATGTTTGAGGTCGTCATTCAGCTCGGTGCGATACTTGCCGTTGTCGTGATGTTTTTCGGCAAATTAAATCCATTTGCGCCTTCGAAAAGCGCGGCAGAGAAAAAGGCGACCTGGGTGCTTTGGTTCAAGGTGCTCATCGCGAGCATCCCTGCGGCGTTTGTCGGAATAGTCGTTGATAAGCTGCTTGAGAAGGCTACGGGCAAGGACATTGACGGCTGGATATACAATGCGGTCACGGTCGCTGTGGCACTGATCGTTTACGGTGTGCTTTTCATACTCGTGGAGAGATGGCAGTCGAAGAAAAACGCGACGGTGTCGTGCGTTGAGGAGATCTCATACGGTCAGGCAGTGCTTGTGGGTTGCTTTCAGGTGCTTTCGATAGTTCCCGGCACGTCAAGATCGGGCTCGACCATTCTCGGTGCGAGAACTCTTGGTATATCGCGCTCGGCGGCGGCTGAATTTTCCTTCTTTATGGGCATACCTGCTATGGCGGGCGCAAGCTTACTTAAGGGATACGGATTTTTCGACTACGTCAGCGAGTCGGGAGTTCAAGTGCCTCCGCTTGCGTGGGTTGTTTTGGCGGTTGCCAGTGTAGTTGCGTTTGCTGTTTCAATGGTGGCTATAAAGTTCTTGATGGAATTCGTCAAGAAGCGTAGCTTTGCGCCGTTTGGAGTGTATCGCATAGTGCTTGGAGCACTGGTTCTGATCTATTTTGCTTGCGGGCTTTGATATATGGAAAAATTGAAGATAAGCTACCCTATAATCGTTGAGGGTAAGTATGATAAGATAAAAATACTGTCGGTCGCCGACGCTTGCGTGATACAGACCGACGGTTTCGGGGTCTTTAAAAATTCCGAGAGGCTTGCGCTGATAAGAAAGCTTGCCGAAAAGGACAAGATAATAGTTATGACCGACAGTGACGGTGCGGGAAAAGTCATTCGCTCGCATATCACGTCGGCCATACCAAAGGACAAGCTTATTCAGCTATATATTCCTCAGGTCGAGGGCAAAGAAAAGCGAAAGCAGGCTCCGTCTGCCGAGGGTTATCTTGGCGTTGAGGGCACGGAGGCTGATACTATTCGCCGCTTGCTTGAGCCCTTTGCTTCACAGGCAGAGGCTTGCGGAGTGTATGCCGAGATAACAAAGCTTGATTTTTTTGAGCTGGGCTTGACGGGCAAGGATGATAGCTCATCGCGCCGCGACGAGCTTGCAGTAGCTATTGGTTTGCCGAGAAAAATGACCGCAAACGCGCTTTTGGCGGCGGTCAACGTGCTGATGGATAGGGACAAGCTTTATTCTATTATGAGTGATATGTAATTGCGAGGTTTTTGACAATTACGGCGAAAAACTGAAACGGAGGATCGTAAAATGAAAACAAAAGTATTTATGCGTGTAATGTTATCGGTGACTATACTGGTCATCGTTGTTGGTATGCTCTCGGTCGTTGTATCTGCTTATAGCGGTACTCCTTCGATGAAAAACTGGGGAACAAGAGATGAGGTGTGCACGGAGCTCAGCGACTACGCGGAGGCTTATTATACCGGGAACTATACCTTTGAGTCGCTTTCGTCACTTTCTTCGAGCAATCTGAAAACGCAGCTCAAGAGTCTGATGAAGACCACTCATACATATACTTCTTCTTACAGTGATTGCAGAGATCTGGCAAGATATACCGATTGTCAGAACGGCGACGGCACGTCTGTGATCCTTTTGTACACGTCGTTTGTTGCAAATCAGCAGCTTTGGATAAACAATACCTCGGGCGGCTGGAACAGAGAACACGTATGGCCCAAGAGCCTTGGCGGTAAAAACGAGACGGGCGGCGGCGGAGACCTTCATCATATACGTCCTTCCGACTCGGGTGTCAACTCAAACAGGGGAAATAAGCTCTATGGTAACGTTCCTAACCCTACCGGTACAAGTATAAGCAATAACGTTACCGGAAAGATCCAAGGCGGAACGTACAACGGAACTTATTTCGAGCCTAACGACAACGTTAAGGGCGACGTTGCAAGAATTTGTCTGTACGTATACGTGCGTTGGGGCTCCGAATGGGGTGCCGACAACATTACCAAGGTCTTCCAAAGCGTTGACGTTCTGCTTGAATGGTGCGAGCTCGACCCGGTTGACACTTGGGAAATGGGTAGAAACCAGGTCGTAGAAGAAATTCAAGGAAACAGAAACGTATTTATAGATTATCCGGAATTTGCCTGGCTGCTCTTCGGAAAAGAAATTCCG
>JAZSGD010000060.1:0-1610 GCA_045532555.1 Eubacteriales bacterium
CTAAGACCGCTTGGCCTCCGACTTCCTTGCGGATTTACGAGTATTTTAACAATGCAAAGTCGAAATTTAGCCCTTTGAAATCGGGTTCCAATTTGTCGGCTTTGCTTTTATTATCCTTCAAAATAGTTGTTTTGTCAACAATATTTTACTTATATTGCACCGAACTCGATGTCTTGTCCTTCAAAATAACATCGTGCGCGCCGCCCTCAACGATGCTTGTGGCAGACACAAGAGTGAGCTTTGCCTTCTGCTGAAGCTCAGGAATATTAAGAGCACCGCAGTTGCACATTGTGGACTTAATCTTGCTTAAGGATACAGCAACATTATCCTTTAAGGGACCCGCATAGGGTACATAGGAATCAACGCCCTCTTCGAAGGTGAGCTTCTTGTCGCCGCCGAGGTCGTATCTCTGCCAGTTACGAGCACGAGCCGAGCCCTCGCCCCAATATTCCTTATAATAAGTGCCACCAATCGATACCTTGTTCGTGGGAGATTCGTCAAAGCGAGCGAAATATCTACCAAGCATAACGAAATCAGCGCCCATAGCGAGAGAAAGAGTAATGTGGTGGTCGTAAACGATACCGCCGTCCGAGCAAACGGGTACGTAAACTCCGGTCTCCTCAAAATATCTGTCTCTTTCAGCACAGACCTCAATAAGGGCAGTAGCCTGACCACGACCGATACCCTTGGTCTCACGGGTAATACAGATCGAACCGCCGCCGATACCGACCTTGATAAAGTCAGCACCGCAATCAGCAAGGAATCTGAAGCCTGCCGCGTCAACGACGTTTCCTGCGCCGACCTTTACGCTATCACCGTATCTTTCACGGATCCAAGCAATAGTTCTCTGCTGCCACTCGGAAAATCCTTCGGACGAGTCGATACAAACCACGTCAACACCCGCCTCAACGAGAGCAGGAACTCTCTCGGCATAGTCACGAGTATTAATACCCGCGCCAACCACGTATCTCTTCTTGGAATCAAGAAGCTCGTTGGGATTCTGCTTGTGAGAATCGTAGTCCTTACGGAAAACGAAATAACAAAGCTTCTGCTCATCATTTATAATGGGAAGGCTGTTGAGCTTGTTATCCCAGATAATATCGTTAGCCTCTTTGAGAGTAGTTCCCTCGGGAGCAGTAACAAGCTTTTCAAATGGAGTCATAAAGTCAGCCACCTTGGTGTCGATAGACATACGGCTAACACGGTAGTCACGTCCGGTAACGATACCGACGAGCTTGCCGTCGGGTGAGCCGTCCTCGGTAACCGCAACGGTAGAATGACCGGTCTTTTCCTTGAGCGCGATAACGTCTGCAAGAGTCGACTCAGGGCTAACGTTAGAGTCACTGCGAACAAATCCTGCCTTGTGCATCTTTGCACGCTTTACCATAGCCGCCTGATCCTCGATCGACTGCGATCCGTAAATAAAGGACACACCACCCTCGGTCGCAAGCGCGACTGCGAGTCTGTCGCCCGATACCGACTGCATAATAGCCGATACCATAGGAATATTCATTGTAATTGCAGGAGCTTCACCCTTTTTGTATTTGACCAAAGGCGTCTTAAGGCTTACGTTGGCAGGGATACATTCGCTGGACGAATAACCGGGAATA
>JAZSGD010000166.1:0-9861 GCA_045532555.1 Eubacteriales bacterium
CACAGTAATGGGTACTCCCGTTGAGACTTCCTCGGGCACCACTCTTATCCCGATCTCCAAGGTTGCGGTCGGATACGCTACCGGCGGTATGGACTTCAACGACAAGAACGGCGCGCAGGGCAAGCCCCAGAACTTCGGTGCGGGCGGCGGCACGGGTATTTCCGTACAGCCCATCGGTATTCTCTGCATCTCCAAGGACGGTGCAGTTGAGCTTATCAACATAGGTGTAAAGAACCCCTCCGACCCCGTTGAGCAGCTTTCCGATCTTATCGATCGCGCTCCCGAGATCATAGCGAAGGTCAAGGCTCTCTTTGCAAAGGACAAATCCGAGGATGAGACCGAGGAAAAGACTGAGGGCTGATCCCAAAAGTCACGATTGAAATTGCATCCAATTTCAGAATAAATATTTTTCCGGACAAATATAATGCTTGTAGATAAGCTCTGTTTGTCCGGAGGGATATTTATGTCTTTTTTTAAAATAAAGAAGCTTTTATGGAACGCCGCCCGTATCGTGACGGCGGTATCGTTATGTTTGGTGATTTTTTCGGGCTGCTCACAGCCCGTTTTAAAAACCGAGCAGAATGTAACTCCCTCTCGGGTGTCGCAGCTTTCCTTCCCCGTCAATTATCCATCCGATATCTCGGCAAAAGCCGCAGTGCTTGTCGAGGCTACGACGGGCAGAATTATAAGCGCCAAAAATGCTGACGTGCGATTGCCAATGGCTTCGACCACCAAAATAATGACCGCGCTTGTTGCAATCGAAAATTGCGACATCTCAACCGTGGTCACTGTATCGTCCGACGCAGTTGGGGTCGAGGGCTCGTCGATATATCTTTTCGAAGGCGAGCAGTTAACTCTTGAGGATCTTCTTTACGCATTGTTGCTTGCTTCGGCAAACGATGCCGCAGCCGCGATCGCGATAGAGGTTGGCGGCAGCATCGAAGGGTTTGCCGAGATGATGAACGCAAAGGCGAGCGAGTTGGGGCTTTCGGACACGCATTTTACAAACCCACACGGGCTTGACGATCCCGAGCACTACACTACTGCGGCGGAGCTTGCGAAGATCGCGTCTGCCGCGATGCAAAACGAGATATTCAAGACTATCGTCTCTACTCGTAAAAAGACGATACCGCAGAACAATGGCGAGGGTGTGCGGCTGCTTGTCAATCACAACAAGCTGTTGATCGGCTACGAGGGTTGTATTGGGGTCAAGACGGGATTTACAAAGCAAAGCGGGCGCTGTCTTGTCAGTGCGGCTGAACGTGACGGAGTAGAGCTTATCGCGGTCACTCTGTCGGCACCTGACGATTGGAAAGACCACAAAAATATGCTCGACTACGGTTTTTCGCTCTATGAATCGAGGACCCTTTGCGACGTGGGCGAATTTCGGTATACAATGCCCGTGATCAGCGGCGGAATGGACTACGTTATTTTGAACAACGAGGACTTAGTCACTCTGACACTTCCGAAAAATGCTCCCGAGGTCGAGTGCACGGTTGAACTTCCTTCATTTATATATGCTCCCATAAGTCAGGGAGAGCAGGTCGGCAGTCTTATCTACACAGTTGACGACAAGATCGTCGCAGAGATGCCGATAATTGCCTCTTACTCTGTAGATCGGGTAGCTTATAAGAAGAATTTTTGGGAAAGATTATCTTCTCTGTTCGGTCGATAGCGGTCGGGCAAAAAAGGATACGGATATGGAAAAAATCAGACTTTCTAAATATTTTACCGATTGCGGTGTGATGTCGCGCCGCGCCGCTGAGGAGGAGATCAAAAGTGGCAGGGTTACGGTCAACGGTCACGTTGCCGAGCTTGGCGAAAAGATTGATCCCGAGGTCGATGAGGTGATATATAAGGGGCGCAAGATCGAGGCATCGGCTGACGAGAAGATCTGCATTATGCTCAACAAGCCGCGTGGCATAGTTTGCACAGCGGCGGATGAAAAAGGCAGGCGCAACGTGACCGAGCTTTGCCGCGACGTCAAGGACGCGCGCGGGAATCGTGTCAGGCTCTACCCTATCGGACGGCTTGACATGGATTCGGACGGACTTTTGCTTCTCACTAACGACGGTGAGCTTGCCAACAAGCTGACTCACCCGCGCCATTCGGTACCGAAAATTTACCACGTTACGCTAAAGGGCGCGTTTGATGCCGAGGCATTAAAGGTGCTCGGTGAACCGATAGATCTTGACGGCAGACTTACTATGAGAGTCAAGGTTCGCAGGGTCGGCGGAGACGCGACCGTGACGGTAGCGGAATTCGAATTGTTTGAGGGACGAAACCGTCAGATAAGACGGATGTGCGAAGCGCACGGAGTCAAGATAGAACGGTTGCAAAGAGTTGCTATCGGAAAATTGAAGCTTGGCGCTCTTGAGGTCGGCAAATGGCGAAAGCTTGACAAAAATGAAATAGAATATCTGAAAGCGATACCGTGAATGTCTGCAAAATTAACGTTAAATTTGAATAGCCTTCCCCAGTGGGGGAAGGTGGCACGCGAAGCGTGACGGATGAGGTGTTTCCTATCTTATACTAACTCCTCATCCACCGCTAACGCGGTCCCCCTTCTCCCCCAGGAGAAGGCTTTTTTGTTACGCTGAAAGCAAAGAAGAAGCCCCGCGAGAGGCATGGAATTTTTGATTTGCTTTGCGATTGTCGGAAATTGTCGGTTTTAATTTTATTCTGCGATAGCTTTTTTCGATTCTTTTCTTGCTATTTCGACACGGTTTTAGCTTTTGTTATCTTTTTTCGTTATAAAAGACAAATCGGTTTGGAAAATTTTGGTAATTTCGACTATTGGAAATTTTTGGAAATATATTGCATTTTCTCCTAATTTATGGTAAAATCATACTGTAATCAATAACTTAATTTTACCGGAGGATACAGAAAAATGGAATACACAACAAAAATACTGATCGCGGACGAAAATGCGTCACAACGCGCGCTCTTAAAGGACTGTTTTTTGCACGCAGGCTGCCGATACATAGAGGAGGCTGTCAACGGAGAGGATGCTTTGACGAAGATAGGTCGAATTCATCCCGATCTGGTCGTTATCGATATCTGGATGTCAAAGGTCGACGGACTCAGCGTGGTCCGCAGCGCAAAGGCGCTCTCGTACGGACAAGATAAGCCGCCCGTTATAATTATGACCTCTCCGATCTCGAATCAAAATATTTTCGTGCAGGCGCTTCAGTCGGGCGCGGAGCTTTGTTTGATCAAGCCGATCAACCAGTCAAATCTCATCGAATATGCCGAAAATATGCTCAAAAACCGAAACGCTAAAAACGAGAGTAACGGCGACACTCAAGCTGACGACAGCACACCCGATATCGAGGCGCAGGTCACGCGCATTATTCATCAGATCGGTGTGCCCGCGCACATTAAGGGTTATCAGTATCTCCGCACAGCTATTCTTCTCACCGTCAAGGACTCCGACATAATAAACTCGGTGACAAAGGTTCTCTACCCTTCCGTGGCAAAGAAATACCAGACCACCACGAGCCGCGTCGAGCGTGCCATACGTCACGCAATCGAGGTGGCTTGGGACAGAGGTGACGTGGATACGTTGAATAGTTATTTTGGATATACCATTCAGAATAATCGAGGAAAGCCCACAAATTCGGAGTTCATCGCGATGATTGCGGATAATTTGAGGTTGAAGTATAAGTTGTATTGACAAAAAAGGATCCAAAGTTGGCTGAATGTTAGTAGGCTACAATTGCCGTTACACAACCTCGACTCGGATCCCAATAAAATTATACATCATAATTCAAAATTTGTCAACTCTAATCCCACAAATAGCGAGTTTATTGCGATGATTGCGGATAATCTCAGATTGAAGTATAAGTTATATTAATCATCCCAAAGCAAAAAATTTTTCTCCCGTATTGATTTTCGGCATTTTTTATGTTACAATAAATATGATGAGGCACAAATTCATCGAATTACGCCTATATGGGAGGATTGGATATGTCACAGACCACTATCGGAATTCTTTATGATTTTGATAAAACTCTATGCACCACGGACATGCAGGAATATGACTTTATCAAAAATCTTGGCATGACGTCGGACGAATTTTGGGGCGAAGCCGCTGAAATTACGTCAAAATACGAGGTAGAAAAAATACTTTCCTATATGCTTGTTATGATCAAGCAATGCAAAAAGCGCGGTATCCCTTTGACCGAGGAATATCTGAAGCAGTGCGGCGCGCACGTTGAGCTTTTTGACGGGGTGCTGACCTGGTTTGACAGAATCAACTCCTACGGAGAGTCCCTGGGAGTCAAGATCGAGCATTATATCATTTCGTCGGGTACTTATGAGATCATTCAGGGTACTCCTATCGCGAAGTATTTCAAGCGTATTTACGCCTGCAAATATATGTACGACGAAAACGGCGAGGCTACCTGGCCTGCGCTTGCTATCAACTACACGCTCAAAACGCAGTATATCTACCGCATTTCCAAGGGAATCCTCGACGTTACCGACGACTATAATCTTAACCGTCTGCAAGACGAGAGTCTGCGCCGCATATCGTATCACAATATGATATACATCGGCGACGGAATGACCGATATTCCCTGTATGAAGCTGGTCAAGGAGCGCGGAGGCAAGTCGATCGCGCTGTATGCATACGGTCACGACGAGAGTGTCAAGCCACTCGTAGAGGATGCCCGAATCAACTACGTTTGCGTAGCCGACTACTCCCCCGATTCCCCGCTTGAGAAGATCGTTAAGCTTATGATCGAAAAGATGGCGGTGCTTGAGCGCCTTAAGACGCAAGAGATCGCTCAGCTTTCGCAGTATAAGCAGTTTGTTGAGGAGAAATAAATTTCCCACGGATTTCCGCGCTATTTCGGACAATAACAAAAAATCTCTCGTCTGCCGATACGGCAAATGGGAGATTTTTTGATTTTGGGATTTACAAATAAGGGAAACCGTGATATAATTAAGTTGACAAACGAAAATTAATACGGTATGAGAAAAAGCTTTCTCATATATAATGTATACCGAAAGGTTAGCTCGCCCGTATCGTGTTTTTGTTTGGTAACAATTGAAATTTGTGTTTTAGGTGTATCGGGGCGGTTCACACGCTTTTTGTCTGCACCAAAAGATTTATCTTAGGGAGAAAAATGAAAAATACATTTAGAACAGCTCTGTCGGTGTGCCTTGTGACACTTGTTTGTTCGCTGATCTTTGCTGCGTGTGACAGCGGCAACAATACACAAACACCGAGTACCTCAAACGAAGAAACAACTACAGTTGAAGAAACGACCAAGGGTGAGGAAACCACCAAGGTCGAAGAAACAACAGAAGAACATATTTGTTCATTTGGAGATTGGATCACGGTAAAAAAAGCGACCTGTACCGAAAACGGTGAGCAGGAGCGCACCTGTGCTTGCGGTGAAAAGGAAACGCGGAGCGTATCTATCTCTCATAACTGGTCGGAATCCTACGAATATGACAAGAACGTGCATTGGCAGTCTTGTACCGAGTGTGATGATATCAGCGAAAAAGCCGCCCACAACGTCGGGGTAGACGGATACTGTACGGTTTGTGATAACCCCATTGAGAGCAGTGCCGGAGTATTATATTCTGCATCTGAAGACGGAACCTATGCCGAGGTAACCGGATATATCGGAAACTCAACAAGAGTTGTTATTGCCGAGGAATATGAGGGCTTGCCCGTAACTCATATAGCCAATAGAGCATTTATAAATAGCGATATTACGTCAATCGTTATTCCCGACAGTATCACAAACATTGGTAATAGCGCGTTCTACAATTGTGATAAGCTTAAACAAGTAGAAAATGGCATAGTATACGTTGACAAATGGGTGATTGGTTGTGACAGCTATGTTACCTCCGCATCATTGAGAAGTAATACCGTTGGAATTGCCGACAATGCGTTCTATTGGTGTGAAAATCTTACAAGTATAACTATCCCTGATAGTGTTAAAATCATTGGTGATTTTGCATTCTACAGTTGCACAAGCCTTACAGGCATAACGATCCCCGATGGTGTCACAAGCATTGGCGGTGTGGCGTTCTGGGGCTGCACAAGTCTTACAAGCATAAATATCCCAGACGGTGTCACCAATATTGGAAATTCCGCGTTCAATAGTTGTACAAGTCTTACAAGCATTACTATTCCCGATGGAGTCAGAAGTATTGGTAAATCTACGTTCCGTGACTGCACAAGCCTTTCAAGCATTGATATCCCCGATAGTGTCACAAGCATTGGTGACTCTGCGTTCTTCAATTGCGCAAACCTTACGAGCATAACTATCCCCGATAATGTCACAAGCATTGATGATTCTGCGTTCTACGGTTGCTATAAGCTTATAGAGATATATAATCTGTCAGATTTGAATATTGAAGCGGGTTCAAGCAATAATGGATACGCAGGATATTATGCTAAAAACGTATATACTGACACAAGCGGAGCAAGTAAGCTCACGGAAAAGGACGAATATATATTCTACTGTGACGATACCACGGGTGAATATTATCTTATGGGCTATACCGGAACTGATATTGATCTTACCGCGCCCTATGATATTAACGGTCATAGTTACGCAATATATCAATATGCGTTCTATTATTGCTCAAGCATTACGAGCGTTGTTTTCCCCGAAAACAGCTTGCGTGCAGACGTTGGTTATAAGGCGTTCTACTATTGCTCAAGCCTTACGAACGTTGTTTTCTCCGAAAACAGCAGGCTTACAGGTATTGGTGATCATGCATTCGCCAGCTGCTCAAGCCTTGCAAGCATAAATATCCCAGACGGTGTCACAAGCATTGGTGATCATGCATTCATCGGCTGCTCAAGCCTTACAAGCATAAATATTCCAGACGGTGTCACAAGCATTGGTGTTTATTCATTCGCCGTTTGCAAAAGCCTTGCGAGCGTTGTTTCCTCCGAAAATAACCAGCTTACAAGCATTGGTGATTATGCGTTCTCCGGCTGCTCAAGCCTTACGAGCGTTGCTTTCATAGAAAGCAGTCGGCTTACAAGCATTGGTGATTATGCGTTCTCCGGCTGCTCAAGCCTTACGAGCGTTGCTTTCGTAGAAAGTAGTCGGCTTACAAGCATTGGTGATTATGTGTTCCACGGTTGCACAAGCCTTGCAAGCGTTGTTTTTCCCGAAAACAGCTTGCTTACAGGTATTGGCGATCATGCGTTCGAAGATTGCTCAAGCCTTACGAGCATAACTATCCCCGACAGCGTCACAAGCATTGATGATTATGCTTTCCACGGTTGCACAAGCCTTGCAAGCATAAATATCCCAGGTGATGTTGCAAGCATTGGCGTTTCTGCGTTCTACGGTTGCACAAACCTTACGAGCGTTGCTTTCGCAGAAAGCAGTCAGCTTACAAGCATTGGTGACAAGGCGTTCTACGGTTGCACAAACCTTACGAGCATAACTATCACTGGCGGCGTCACAAGTATTGGTGATGAGGCGTTCTTATGTTGCTATAAGCTTATAGAGGTATATAATCTGTCCAATTTGAATATTGAAGTGGGTTCAAGTAGTAATGGATATGTAGGACGTTACGCTAAAAACGTATATACCGACACAAGCGTAACAAGTAAACTCACGGAAAAGGACGGATATATATTCTACTGTGACGATACCACAGGCGAATATTATCTTATAGGTTATATCGGAGCTACTACCGATCTTACTATACCCGATGATATTAATGGTCATAGCTACGCAATATATCGAATTGCGTTCTACGGTTGCACAAGCCTTACGAGCATAACTATCCCCAACAGTGTCACAAGTATTGGTGATTTGGCGTTCGCATATTGTGCAAGCCTTACGAGCATAACTATCCCCAACAACGTCACAAGTATTGGTGATGAGGCGTTCTTACGTTGCGCAAGCCTTACAAACATTTACTACACGGGAACAGAGGAAGAATGGGCTAAGATAGGTGCTAATACTAGTTACACTACAAACGCCACGATAGTTTACAATTACGTTCCCGAAGAATAAAATTACCGCCGCATTCAAATTGAATGCGGCGGTTTTTGCATTAACTATTTCCTATTCCCTTTTTGAAAGGTTTTGAAAAGAAGGGGGCGCGGGGGAGGAGAAACTTTTTCATTGAAAAGTTTCTCCTCCCCCGCAATATAATAATATCAACTTAAATCAATCCCGTATTTACGAAGCTATACTTATCGGTATAGTAGCCTGTCTGGAAGCCGTTCCAGATGCAACGCTCCTTATAGAAGTGCGCGGGAGCGACCGCGAGGAGCTCGCCTGCGGCGTGGTGGTGCGGGCCGAGGAGGTTACGCAGGTTATTTACCAGCGTCAGCTCAACGGTATTCTCACCGACCGTGAGGTATTCGGAGAGGTCGACCTCATAGGGTGCCCACATTACAGTATCAAGCTTCTTGCCGTTTACCTTGATGCGAACCGCATTTACTCCGTTCTTGACGAACGCGAGCTTATAGTCGGTGCTGTCGAGGTTGAACTTGCGGCTGACGGTCAGCTCGCCCGAGAAGAAGGTATAGCCGTTCTGCTCGAGGTTCTTGAGAGTGACCTCTGCTTCGGGCTTAACTACGGTAAAGCCACCGTCGCAGAAATAAGCGTTATTGGGAATAGGCTCGAATGGAGCAGCGCACTTGACTGCAAAGTCACCGACGAGATACATCGACTCGATCTCCATATCGTAGGTCAGCTTATTCTTTTCCGACTCAAACATCTTGGATTTTTCAATATTCTCGTAGGTCTGCTCGGACTGAACTATGGTCGCTTCAAGCTCAATGGTGTTCTCGCCGACCTTGGCATATTTCTGAATGTCAAGCATTCTGAACGACTGATCGCGGAAGCTGCCGCAATCGGTCTTGTCTATCTCGACTCCGTTTACCTTGATCGTGAAGATCTCGGGGGTCTCGCAAGCGAGGTAGAGCTTATCCGAGACGTATTCCATATTTGCCTTGAAGAGACAGCGGACGTCGACCGCGCGCTTGAGATCGGTGGTTCTCGGGAGGATATTGAGGACGTAGCCGTTCTCCTCCTGAAGCTCACCGTCGAACCAATAGTCGCACTTGTCGAGAGTGAGAGAGTTGTAGGTGCAGTTCTCTACTGTCCACTTGCCGCTGATGTCGAGAGCTTTAAGCTCCTTCTCTGCCTTCTTCTCTGCGCAAGGTGTGCCGTCGTCGATTACAAGCAGGCTTCCGTAGGGTGCGAAGGTATATTCGCCGCAGAAGTCGATCTTCTCGCCGGTTGCGATGTCGATCGCGTAGCTTCCGCGAGAAATGGTTGCCTTTTCTTCGGTATCGTTGGAGTTGACGAAGTAGTGCGCAGTACAGTCGCCGAGGTCGCGCCAGGTGTACGTGATCTTCTCATTATCAATTACCGTGTTGGGCTCAAGCTGATCCGCGGTGGTTATAATACCGCCGTTTGCCTTGATCTCGGCAAGCAGCTTTTCGGTGTTCTCCATAAACGCGATATGCTCGGGGATAACTACGGTCGTATACGCCATATTGCCGATGATGAGCTTGTTGCCCTCAACTCTGCCGTGTCTTTCCATCATGATCTCGTCGCCGAGGTGGAAAGGAATATGCTTTGCCTCAAGCGCAAGGGTCGTGCCGACGAGAGCGCCGTTGTAATATTCGATATCCTTGCCGTTGGTGTAGAGGTTGTTTCCGCAGTTGAAGCAGACCCAACCCGAAGAAATATTGTGAAGCACGAGGGTGTCGAACTTGATCTCGCCCTCTGCAAGAATCATACCAACGCGCGACATAGCGTCATTGAAGACCTTGTAGTCTGCCCACCAGGGCTGCTGTATGTACATTGCGGGGGGATAGTCTCTCTTACGGATTCCTCTGTTGGAGTATCCCTC
>JAZSGD010000295.1:0-1503 GCA_045532555.1 Eubacteriales bacterium
GTAACAAGTGTTTTTAAAAACAAAACATTGACAAAGGAGGATTACACGCGTATATGGATAGAACTAATTTCAGCATTAGAACGCAACAAAAGTGTAAACTTTTCTCCGAGTCAATGACAAATAGCCCCTCTGTATGTTATAATAGAGGCGGAGGAAAACAGCTTGTTCTTATCGTGGAGGAGATAAGAACATGAGAGAAAAAGTAGCAATCTATTGCAGACTGTCCGAGGAGGACAAAAACAAGCAAAACGCCACCGACGATTCGGGCAGCATTCAGAACCAAAAGGCGATGCTCCGCGACTACGCAGAACGCATGGGCTGGGAGCTTTACGGCATATACAGCGACGACGATTACGCAGGCTCGGACAGAAACCGTCCCGAGTTCAAGCGGCTGCTTGCCGACGCGCAGGCGAAAAAGTTTGATATTATCCTTTGCAAGACACAATCCCGTTTCACCCGTGAGCTTGAATTGGTCGAGAGATACATACACGGTCTGTTTCCCATTTGGGGCATTCGTTTCGTCAGCATTGTTGACAACGCCGACACCGCCAACAAGGGCAACAAAAAAAACCGTCAGATCAACGGACTTGTCAACGAGTGGTACTTGGAGGATATGTCGGATAGCATCAAATCCGCGCTCGACAGCCGCCGCAGAAACGGCTTTCACATCGGCTCGTTTGCGCTCTACGGCTACAAGAAGGATCCCGACCTCAAAGGACATTTGATCATCGACGAGGAAGCCGCCGCCGTGGTGCGAGAGGTATTCACGCTCTTTTCGCAGGGCTACGGCAAGACCGCAATCGCGCGGATGCTCAACGACCGAGGCATTCCCAACCCCACCGAGTACAAACGGATGCAGGGGCTTCGCTTCAGTCTGCCGCCGAGCAAGAACAGCACGCTGTGGAAATACTTCGCCATTTCGGATATGCTGGTCAACGAAACCTACATCGGCAATCTCGTGCAGGGAAAATACGAAAGCATTTCGTATAAGACGAGCATCAATCGCCCGCGCCCCAAGGAGCAATGGTTTAGGGTGGAAGGCACCCACGAGCCGATCATTGACCGCGCCCTGTGGGACAGAGTGCAGAAGATGATTGCCGAACGAGCAAAGCCGTTCAAGGTCGGCACGATCGGTCTTTTTGCCAAGAAGGTGCGGTGCGCATCCTGCGGGTATGTGATGCGCTCGTCAAAATCGGGCGGCAGACACTTTCTGCAATGCCCCAGCCGACATTATGCCAAGGGTGCTTGCGAGGGCGCGTTTATTTCGGTGGATAGGCTTGAACGAATGGTTATTGCGGAGCTGAGACGACTCAATGCCGAATATCTTGATATGGATGAGTTGGAACGCAAGGTGCAATTTAACGCCGAGCTCCTCACGCAAAAGCAAGAAATTGAAGCCGAAATTGCGACCTACCAAGGAAAGATCAATCAATTTTCCAAAGGTGTGCGTGACCTCTATCTTGACAAGGTGAAGGGCTTGATTTGCGAAGCGGACTTCATCGA
>JAZSGD010000220.1:0-5942 GCA_045532555.1 Eubacteriales bacterium
CGAGATCTGCGAGGAGGACGAGCGCTTTCTGATGCTTTGCAGAGAGGCTTTGGCGTTCAACAAGATGCCCGAGATGATGAATCCTTACGTTGACGGGCATTACAGTGCTCGCGGGCTTGAGGAGCTTGGTAGGATCGCGGGTGGTGCGCTTGGGGGATTTGGCAGGGTGTGTTGAAGTTGTTATGAGTATATTGAAGGTTTCGAACGCAAAATTTTGCACAGCAAAGTTCGGGAAGCAAGTCTTGTTTCGAACGGATTCGGAACCCATACACACGACCTGTGGTCGTGGTGAGACGTTTCTCTGTACCGCTTCGAGCAAGCCAAAAGGAAAAGAGGGGGCGAGCCCCGTGAATGATACAAGAGGGCACATTAAAAAATGCCGAACGGATTCAGAACCCATACACACGACCTGTGGTCGTGGTGTTGCGTTTCTCAAGTTGCTCAAATAGAGCAAAAAAGCAAGACCGCCATAGAGGCAGTCTTGCTTTTTTGGCCTACCCGAACGGATTTGAACCGTTGACCTTCAGAGTCGGAGTCTGACGCGCTATCCAGCTGTGCCACGGGTAGATTTTCATGTACGAATCATTATAGCATATTTTTATTTGGTTTTCAAGCGGTTTTAGAAATTTTGGCGGATATTTGGGATCGGAATCCGGCTTGCGGCGAGAAAAACGTTGGTTTATGGCGATTTGTCGTGAATTTTCTCCGGTCGGAGCTTCGGGACATCAAAAAACAAGATCACCACGGACTGTGATAGGGCAAAAATGCCTTCATTAGTCTATGGTGATCTTTATTTATGCGAAAAATCCGATCAAGGTTACCGCAATATACAATGCGAGTGTGACGATGGCGCAAACGAGGGTGGGAGTGTAAACAAATGCGCTTTTGATCTCCCCAAACAGCTCTTGTCGCTTGATCTTGGGTACGCTTGAGTTTTCTTCTCCGTCTGCAACCTTTGCCGCTTTCATTCTATATACTCTTGCCGCCTCAGACACGAACAGAGCCGTGCTTACAAGCCACGCGCCGATTATTATGACGATCAGCAGGGCATTGTTTTGAGACGATATGAAATATTTTGAAACATTCGTGTTGATGAACAGCCCGTAGAGATTGTAGATGAGGTGTAGTATCATACAAGAGATCAGCGAGCCCGTTGTAAATCTGACAAAGCAGTATACAAGGGCGCAGAAAAGCGCGGCAGGCAATCCGCCCAGTGTGAACGCGAACAGCGCTGACAGGATCGAGGACACAGAGCACGCAAGTCCTTCGCTTATCTTGGAAAGCTCGCTATAAACTATTCCTCTGAATACAAGCTCCTCGACGACGGCGGGAATTATCGCATAGACGATAATGAGATAGAGAGCATTTGCGGTATATTCGTTTTCTCCTGCGGTGAAGGCGCCGAGCAGGGTAAATCCCTCGGATGAGGCATAGACTCCGCCGAAAATAATATTAAGCACAAGCGCGGTACAGACGAGGAAAAGGGAGGTGAAGATAAGGAAAAACACGTATTCGTATCCGATCTTCGCTACTCCGACTCCTTTGAGCTGTGAAGAAAGCTTTTTCTCGGGGCAAAGGATAAGCATACAGAGATATGCGGGGATAAGCATCGCGATAAGCTGTGCTATGATTGGCGAGAGCAGGTCTTTGCCGAAAGGGTAGATGAATCTGTCGATGATCACTGCCAAAAACGCGACTGTCATACAGACCGTTGTGAGCAGCATTGGAAGAAATGCTCGCGCGTCGGGGGTGGCGGGGATATCACCTATCGATTTTTTGATCTTCTTTATTCTGTTTTTCATGCTTTTATTTTGCGAAGATCGATTTTTTGATCTGATCGGCGGTCTCGCCGTCCTTCAGTGCGCGGACGAGCTCGAGTCCGAATTCGAGCGCAACGCCCATGCCCTTGGCGGTAATGATATTGCCGTCGCGGACTACGGTCTCGGTCTCTGATACCGTTGTGCCCTCAAGGAATCGTTCAAATCCGGGGTAACAGACTGCGCTCTTGCCGTTGAGGTATCCACGCTTGCCGAGCACCATCGGTGCGGCGCAGATGGCACAGAGGAACGCGCCCTTTCTTGAGGCGGCGCGGAGCGCGGCATCGACGGTCTTTGACTCGTCGAGATTGCTCGATCCCGGCATTCCACCGGGGAGAATGATCATATCGGGAGCAGAATCGCGGTACATTACGTCGGGGATGTCGGCTTGCACGGTTATTCCGTGAGCACCGATTATGGTATCCTTGCCGATTCCGACCGTTGTGACCTCGAGACCTGCGCGGCGGAGGATATCAAGCGGACAAAGCGCTTCGACCTCCTCAAATCCGTCTGCTAAAAACATATATATCATAGCTTTGCTTCCTTTCAGTTTTGTGCTTGCTTTCATATTGAAATTATAACACACGTGACTCTGTTTGTCAACGCGAGGCGGGGAAAGATTTTTTATTTATTTTTCCGAAAGGACTTGACCTTTGGTTTTTCAGGTACTATAATTAAAATGAGATAGTTTGCGGACGTTTGCGCGATGGAGGCGATTTTTGATGGCGACGAAAGCTAAACAGCAATACGATATGACCGAGGGGGCGTTGCTCCCGAAGCTTATAAAATATGCTCTGCCGCTTGTTGCAACCGGAATTTTGCAGGTCTTTTACAATGCGGCGGATATGATAGTGGTAGGAAGATTTGCAAGCGACTTTGCGATGGGCGCGGTCGGTGCTTGCGGATCTCTCATAAATCTTATCGTAAACGCTTTTATCGGACTTAGCGTGGGAACGAGTATTTGTGTGGCGCACGCGATCGGCGCGAAGGACAACGAGAAGGTCAGGCGGCTTGTTCACACGTCGCTTTTCCTTGGAATCGTTTTCGGAATAGCCGTGGGTGTTTTCGGATTCTTTATGGCAGAGCCGCTTCTGCTTATGATGCAGACACCCGAAAACCTGCTCGTTGAGGCGGTGCCGTACATGAAGGCTTATTTCGTTGGTATTCCTGCGGGTCTGATATATAATTTCTTGGCGGCGGCGCTACGCTCGTCGGGAGACTCCAAAAGACCGCTTATCTTCCTTGCGCTGTCGGGAATAATCAACGTAGCTCTGAATCTGGTCATGGTTCTCGGATTTGGCATGGGAGCTATTGGAGTCGGTATTGCTACGAGCGCTTCGCAGGTTGCATCTGCTTTGATGATAGTCGTATTTATGATGAGAACAAGCGGACCTTGCCGAATTCGGCTTCGCGACGTCAAGGCGTACAAGTGCGAGCTTGTCGATATCGTTCGCACGGGCGTTCCCGCAAGTGTACAGAGCGTGGTGTTCTCTTTGTCGAACGTGCTTATTCAGTCGAGCATTAATCAGTACGGAGATATTGCAGTTTCGGGCAATACTGCTGCTAATAACATAGAGTCGTTTATTTACGTGGCGATGAACGCGGTATATCAAGCTACGCTGACCTTCGTGGGCCAGCACGTAGGTGCGGGTAAGCTCGAAAGGATCAAAAAGATAGTGCTGTTGTCGGTATTGATAGTAACTGCTTTGGGTGTGCTTCTCGGAACGTTTGCATACGTTTTCCACGAGCCGCTTCTTGAGATCTACAAGCCCGGAGACGCGCCGATACAGGTTGCGATACGGCAGGCGGGCGCGAATCGAATGAGTATGATATGCACGACGTACTTTTTGTGCGGTATAATGGAGGTGCTCAGCGGCACGCTGCGCGGAATGGGCAAGTCGGTCCTGCCGATGGGAGTTTCGATATTCGGATCGTGCTTGTTGCGTATAGTTTGGATATACACGGTCTGCCCGATATTCCCAGGAAACATTTCGGTTCTGTATCTTGCTTATCCCGTTACGTGGGCGATCACGATATTGGGACATTTTGCGTGTTGCGTGGTGGCTTATAGGATAATGGTGCGTAAACGCAACGCGCGGCTGATGTCGGATGCGGCAGAAAAAACCGAGAGCTTGGCGATCTGACGGGGCGTTTGGCAATCTGCAACAAAAAAATCGTCGTCTGCACGCAAAAATTTACTTTCTACCACTTGATAAATATATAAATTTGTGGTAAACTATAATTTGGTAAAAATTTTGGCGAAATACCGATCAAAATAAGAAAGGCGGAATTTATCATGACCTACAACAAGAAGTCTATTGAAGACGTTGTTATCAATCCCGGCACAAAGGTGTTCGTTCGTTGCGATTTCAACGTACCCAGCAAGGATGGCGTTATCACCTCTGACAAGAGAATCGTTGAGGCGCTTCCTACGATCAAGTACCTTATGGCTAAGGGCGCAAAGGTTATTCTTGCTTCCCACATGGGCAAGCCTCACAACGTATTCACCCCTGATTTCAAGCTCACCAAGAAGGAGCTTAAGAAGGTTGCAGACCTTCCCGAGTCCGAGCAGGCTGCAGCTACTGCAGAGTATCTTGAAAAGGCAAAGAAGGACGTTAAGAAGTATTCTCTCAAGATCGTTGCAGACAAGCTCAACGAATATCTTGACGGAAAGGTAGTTCACGCTACCGATATCATAGGTGACGATGCCAAGGCGAAGATCGCGGCTATGGAAGACGGAACCTGCGTGCTTCTCGAGAACGTTCGGTTTGACGCGGGCGAGGAGAAGAACAAGCCTGAATTTGCAAAGGCTCTTGCAGATCTTTGCGGCGAGGGTGGTCTCTACGTTAACGACGCGTTCGGTACTGCTCACCGTGCACATGCTTCTACCGCGGGTGTTGCGGCTTATCTTCCCGCAGTTTGCGGTTATCTTATCGGCAAGGAGATCGGCGTTATGGGCAAGGCTCTCGCAGATCCCGAAAGGCCCTTCGTTGCTATTCTCGGCGGCGCAAAGGTTTCCGACAAGCTCAACGTTATCAACAATCTTCTTGGTAAGGTTGATACCCTTATCATCGGCGGCGGTATGGCTTACACCTTCCTCGCGGCTAAGGGCTACGGCGTAGGTAACTCCTTGCTCGACACCGAGAAGATCGACTACTGCAAGGAAATGATGGCTAAGGCAGAGGCTAACGGCGTTCAGCTTCTTCTTCCTGTCGATACTACTATTGCAGACGGGTTCCCGAACCCCATCGACGCTCCTATTGAGGTCAGCGTTGTAGATGCGGACAAGATCCCTGCTGACAAGGAGGGTCTTGACATCGGTACAAAGACCATGGAGCTTTACGCGAATGCGGTCAAGGCTGCAAAGACTGTTGTTTGGAACGGTCCTATGGGCGTTTTCGAGAACCCCACTCTTGCAAAGGGAACTATTTCGGTTGCACAGGCACTCGCTGACAGCGATGCTACAACTATCGTTGGCGGCGGCGATTCTGCTGCGGCTTGTGAGACTCTCGGATTTGCTTCCAAGATCACACATATCTCCACCGGTGGCGGAGCTTCTCTCGAGTTCCTTGAGGGACTTGAGCTGCCCGGTATTGCGGCACTTCAGGATAAATAATTATTCGATTCAGCCTTGAAAAATCTTCCAATGCCACGTTGCTCCTCAAAAGCGGCTTGACTTACGTAAGTAAGCATTTGCCTTGCTTTTTTCGGTGCGCATTGTCTTGAAACAAATTTATGCGGTCTGTGTTTAATGATCGTGCATGAGGATTTTTTAAGGCTTTTGTTTAAAACTGTAGGGGGTACAGACTACTGATGCGCTGTCCTCCTACCAATAAAATATTAAAAGGAATATATTGATATGAGAAGATATGTAATTGCAGGAAACTGGAAAATGAATATGACACCCAATGGCGCAAAGGCTCTTATTAACGAGATGAAGCCTCTTGTTGCCGACAAGGACAACTGTGACGTTGTTCTTTGTGTACCCGCCATCGACATTCCCGCGGCTATTGAAGCCGCAAAGGGATCAAACATAAAGATTGGCGCCGAGAACGAAGTCGGAGGCCAAGCGGTCTTAGGAAGACAATACTCAGGAACAACTCCTTGGCTCACAGAACGACATGG
>JAZSGD010000226.1:0-3035 GCA_045532555.1 Eubacteriales bacterium
CACCACGCTCACCGCACTGGTCAGTGCGCTTTCGGGTATTCCCGTGCGTCGAGATATCTCGATGACGGGTGAGATCACCATTCGCGGAAATGTGCTTGCGATCGGCGGTCTTCGCGAGAAGACTATGGCGGCTTACAGCGCAGGCGTTCGCACGATAATCATTCCCGCGGATAATCTTAAGGATCTTGGCGAGCTTGATCCTCTCGTGCGCGAAAACGTTACCTTTATCCCCTGCCGCAGAGCTTGCGAGGTTCTTGCAAACGCTCTGGTCGACGTGGACGTTGACTGCAAAAAGATCGACAGGGTCGTGACCGAAGGCATCTCCGAGATCGCTCTTGCGCCGTCTGACGTCGCCGTGCCCAAGACTCCTTCGCGCAAGCGTGCAAGCTCAGGTAAATAATTACACCGATCAAGCAATTTTGCTTGTGTGTCTCTTTTAACGAAAGGCTGATTTATGGGACTTAACACTCAAAACGTAAATCTTAGAATGACCGCGGGCTTCGCATCGCAATTTCCGACCGATCCCATTCCTCAGGTCGCGCTCTCGGGCAGATCGAACGTGGGAAAAAGCTCGCTGATCAATACTCTGCTGGGCAGAAAGAGTCTTGCGCGCGTTTCCTCTACCCCCGGTAAGACTATTACGGTCAACTTCTACGAGGTCGACAAAAAGATCTTTTTGGTCGACCTGCCCGGCTACGGCTTCGCGGCTCGCAAGCCCGAGGACCGAGATAAATGGGCGGCTCTGACCGACGGTTACTTTACCAAAAACAAAAATATCGATCTTGTTAAGGGCGTGGTTCAGCTTATCGACTGCCGCGCAGGCATCACCAAGGACGACGCGATGATGCTTGACTGGATGAATCAATCCGGGATATACTATATCGTAGTTATCACCAAGATCGACAAGCTCAACAAGACCGAGCGTGCGGCGAGCATTGAAAAGATTTCGAGCGATGGTCTGATCGCCGAGGGCACGCCTATAATTCCCTTCTCCTCACTCAAGGGAGAGGGCAAGCAGGAGCTTTGGCGCGCCATTGCCGACTGCGCTGACATCAGGCTTTGATCGAAAATTACGATCCGGAGGCATATTATGCTTTTATCCTTACTTTCGGGCGGCGATTTCAGAGACGTACTGATCTCTCTCTTACTTTCGCTCCCCGTTATAATCCTTGCGCTTTCCGTACACGAGGCTGCGCACGGATACGTAGCTTACAAAATGGGCGACCGAACCGCGTACAATCTCGGTCGCGTTACCCTTAACCCGATCAAGCACCTCGACCTTATGGGTACGATCTGGATGCTTGTATTCGGATACGGATGGGCAAAACCCGTGCCGATCAACGCGAGAAATTTCAAAAATCCCAAATACGGTATGGCATTCACCGCGATCGCAGGCCCTGCGGCAAATCTGCTGCTCGGCATCATCGGCGTTATCGGTTACTCGTTGACCTCGTTCTTTTTCGCAGTCAATCTCGGTACCATTTCACAGAACGAGATGCTGTTCAACGTGATGTTCATACTGCTCAACTTCTTTTATCTGTTCGGAATGATGAACCTTATATTTATGGTCTTCAATCTCATTCCCGTGCCCCCGTTCGACGGCTCAAGATTCTTTGGAATCTTCTTGCCCACGAAGGTATATTTTCAGATAATGAGATACGAGCGCTATATTCTCATAGGAGTGCTCGTCCTTACCTTCCTGTGCTCGAGATTCTTTGGCTTTTCTCCTGCAGCCTGGCTTGCGGAAAAGCTCTTTAATCTTATTGCAAAGCCGATATTCTCCTTACTGAACGCCATCTATTTTTGATCTTATTCCAAATCTGAGAAAGGAGGTCCTTTATGGACGCTATAAGCTATCGTCTTGAAACCTTTGAGGGTCCTTTGGATCTTCTGCTCTCACTGATACAGAAAAACAAAATGTCCATCGAGGACATTCAGATAAACGTGATCTGCGAGCAATATATCGGATACATTGAGGAGGCTCAAAGTCTTGATATGGAACTTGCCAGCGAGTTTATCGTTATGGCAAGCGAGCTGATGCTGATAAAATCCAAGCTGCTTCTTCCCAAGCCCGAGGCCGAAGAAGAAGACCCAAGAGCCGCCCTCGCAGATGCCCTGCTTAAATATCAGCAGGCGAAGGAAGCCGCAAAGAAAATGGCGCTTCTATATCCCCGCTTCAGCGGCAGACTTGAAAAAGACACCGACGAGATCTCGATCGACCGTTCCTTCGTGCTCGATCAGGAGGTCGAATCACTGTGCGCGGCTGTGCGCCGAATTATTACCTACAATGAAAATCGCCCGAAGCTCGAGAGATCGGTGTTTACACCTATGATCAGCTCGCCGATCGTTCCCGTTGAGATCAAGATAACGGGAATTCTCAACCGTATGGCTAAAAAGGAAAGGACTACCCTTCGCGAGCTTCTTGATGATTCGGTCTCGCTCCCCGATATGATCGCCATTTTTCTTGGTGTGCTTGAGCTGATAAAGATAAGAAAGATCCTTATCTGCGACACCGAAAGCACGATACTGTCGGACGAGGCCACATTCTCTATCAATGCGAACACCGACGACATTGAAAAGGACGCTGACGGCAATGAGCTCTTCTCAACCGACTTTGATAAGTCGGTTGAGGATATCCAAATGATTTTTGATAACACAGGAGACGACTGATGAGCACAGAAGTTCAAAATCAAATCGAGAGCATTTCTCCCCAAAAAATTACCGCCGCTATCGAGGCAATACTCTACGCAGCGGGACATCCCGTGGAATATTCCAAGCTCTCCGAGGTGCTCGGCCTCTCTGTCCGTGACGTAAAAAATATGATCGAGGCTATGAGTGCTGAATACAATTCCGAAAAATCGAAGCGCGGAGTTATGCTTCTGATGTATCCCGATACCTGTCAATTCGCGACCAAGGAGGAGTTTCTTCCCTACATACGCGAGGCACTTGGAATCAAGCGAGGCGGAAATCTCTCGGCTTCCACCATGGAGGCGCTTGCCGTAGTCGCGTACAATCAGCCCGTTACGAGATCGTAC
>JAZSGD010000140.1:0-8209 GCA_045532555.1 Eubacteriales bacterium
ATTACGTCGATCTCTCGGGGCTTGACGAGGAAGACATTGTCACCGTTAAACGCCTTGTGACCTCCCTGCGACAGAAAAATTCAAAATGAAAATCAATATTAATGCCCGATTTTTGTCGGGCATTTTATTTCTATTGCAATCGAGCAGATTTTATGGTAAAATATATCCATCAACCCCAAAGGAAAAAAGAAATGCTCAAAAAAATATATCTTGAAATAACCAACGTCTGCAACCTCTCCTGCTCGTTCTGCCATAAAACAAAGCGCCCCCACAAGCTTCTGTCCGAGGCAGAATACGAGCTTCTCACCGATAAGCTCCAAGAGAAAGCGCCCCACTTGTATTTTCATCTTATGGGAGAGCCGACTCTGCACCCGTTGCTACCCAAATTCATCGAAACAGCAAAAAATAAGGGATTTAAACCGATGCTCACCACAAATGGCTCCCTGCTTGGAACAAAAAGCAGCGCTCTGCTTGAGCACCTGCCCCATAAAGTAAACATATCACTCCACGCCCCCGACGCTAACCCGGCCTTTGCCGACGAAAGCTACCTTGATAACTGCCTGAATTTTGCAAAGGAAGCATCGCAAAAGGGGTGTATCGTCGCCCTGCGCCTCTGGAATCTCGGCACGGATGCCGACAATTCGCATATTCTCGAAAAGATCCGCGAAATATTCCCTGACGAGTGGGAGACTGTAAGAAGCAACAACGGCTACAAAATAGCGCCCAGACTCTTTCTCGAATACGGCGAGCACTTCGATTGGCCCGACCCAAGCGCCCCCGAGGACGATAAAAACGCGGACGCATTCTGCTTCGCTCTCCGCGATCAGATCGGAGTATTGTCAGACGGCACGGTCGTTCCCTGCTGCCTCGACGCAGACGGAATTCTCGCCCTCGGCAACCTCTTTGAAAGCGACCTCGACAGTATTCTTTCCTCCGAGCGAGCAAAAAAAATCTACGACGGCTTTACCCGCCGCCGAGCCTGCGAAGAATTATGCCGCAAATGCGGATACGCAAAAAGATTTAAACGAACCAACAACGTAAAATAAAAAAGGAGTGCGCGACTTTTTAGTAAAGCCGCGCGCTCCTTTTTTGCACAATTATTTCACCTTTGCATTAAGCCTCTTGCTCGTTGCCCTGACCGTAAAGAACACGGTCAGCCAGATCACAAGATACAAAACGACGAATATCACCGTAAATATCAATATTACCTTAATATCAAATGGTATCCACGAATTCAGCAGATAACAGCCGACGTATGCTAAGTATATGGTCGCGAAATGACAAAGCATGCTCTTTGCCACAGACCAGCTCTCGATCTGATTGAAGACACTAGCCCCCGCCTGCAAAAAAGCAAGCAAATAGGTCGAAACTATAGCCAAAAGCAGCTCTCGCCCACTCAACGAAAAGTTATCGAGTGTGAGCGACAGTATAAATAACACGATCCCTGCAATTATCGGGCCAAACCCACCGAACAATAATCCTCGGTGCAAAAATTCCTTAAAATAATTCTTCTTCATAGTAAATACCTAATCCTTTCCTGATTATCAAAACCCTATCCTGTCCTTGACCGTCCGCATCTGCCTGCGTGAGATATAATCCTTGTACCCGTTTTTTAACGTCACCATCAAAGAGCCTCCGATCGAAGCGTCAAACCGAGCAATTTTATCCACACTCACAAGGCAAGACTGATTTATCTTCACAAATCTATCGGGAAACTGCTCCTCAAGCTGATAAAGCCTCATCTTAAGCTGAAACTTATCACGCTCGGTCAGCGCAAACACCCTGCCCTCCTCAACCACAAAGCAGAATATCTCGTCCTCACAAAGCCTGACGACCTCGCCGTCACCGAAAGCAAGAATATCCCTCTGTTGTTCAAGAATGAGCTCCTCAATGCGCTCAACGAGATGATTCTTCTCGTGAGCGTATATAAGGATCTCCTCCTCTCGATCACGGTCAATATAAATTTTGTATTTCATTTTTACCTCCAAAGAGCATCGGGCATTGAAAAGACCTCCGAGGGCCGCGCTGCGCTCTCATCACAATAACATTTCTCAACCCAAGATCAGCCGATCGCAAGGCACTGCCGCCTTGCACTTTTATTATACACCCGAGCGAAAAAAAGTCAATACAAAACAGCTATGCGGTCATTTTTTAGCGCCATTCGGCACAAAAAACCATTATTTATTTAACTTTTAGTTTCTTTTTCTATTTATTGTTTATAATAATGTGTCAAAATCTCCATATCCGAGCTTCAGACAACCCAAAAGCCCCGAAATGTCAAAAAGTTTTTCAAAGCCCTTGAAATATCAAGGCTTTTCTGCTATAATGTATAATGTAGTATTATTTTCTCAAGTACGCGATATAAAAAATCGCTATCCGCAAGCTATCAAGCGGAAAATCAAACGAGGTAAAAAATGACGATAGGAATAGTGGGCCTTGGACTCATCGGCGGTTCAATGGCAAAAGCATACAGAGAATATTCAAACGAAAGCGGACTTAACTTCAAGATCTACGGCTACAATCGCAGCGAATCGACCTTGAACGAAGCCATAGCCGACGGAACAGTCACCGCCAAGCTCGACGAGAGCACCGTTCCGCTTTGCGATCTCATCTTAGTCGGACTCTATCCCGAGTCCTCGATCGAATATATAAGACAGATATCTCCATATATCCGCAATGACGCCTATGTGATCGACCTCTGCGGCACTAAGGAGCTTATCTGCAACGCCTGCTTCGCGCTCGCAGATGAGTACGGATATACCTTCGTCGGCGGTCACCCAATGGCAGGAACACACAAATCGGGTTACAAATATTCGAGATCAAATATGTTCCACGGCGCTCCGATGGTGTTCGTGCCCAAGGATCTTGACGATATCCCGCTCCGCATCAAGCTCACACAGATGCTCTCGCCCGCAGGCTTTGGCATGTATTCCTTCACCACAGCAGTCGAGCACGACCGAATGATCGCATTCACCTCGCAGCTTGCCCACGTCGTATCGAATGCGTACGTCAAGAGCCCGACGGCAAAAAATCACAAGGGCTTCTCTGCGGGAAGCTATAAGGACCTCACCCGAGTCGCTTGGCTCAACGAAACTATGTGGACGGAGCTCTTTTTCGAAAACAAAAAAGCTCTCACCTTCGAGATCGATCAGATCATAAGCTCGCTTTCCGAATACCGCAACGCACTCACAGAAAACGACCGCGATAAAATGAAAAATCTCCTCCGTGACGGTCGCATAGCCAAGGAAAATATCGACGGACAAGCTGAAAAAGCAAAACAGATAGTCGACTAAAAAGATACGAAAGAAACAGGTATCACAATGAAAAAAGTAACAGTAACCGCCTCTCTGACCTACGACGTCATCATAGATAACGGGATCCTAGACCACGCAGGAGTAGAATCGTCCAAGGTCATAAAGCCCTGTAAGGCAGCGATCCTCACCGACTCAAACGTCGCGCCACTCTATGCCGAAAGACTTGAAAATTCGCTCAAAAATGCAGGATATTCTCCCCTCCGCTTCACCATAAAAGCGGGAGAAGAATCAAAATCCGCCGAGTCATATTTAAGTTTCCTTAACTTTTTGGCAAAAAATCAGCTCACCAGAACCGATTGCATCTTCGCTCTCGGCGGCGGAGTTGTCGGAGACCTCGCAGGCTTTGCGGCGGCAACCTATCTTCGCGGCATCAGATTTATCCAAATACCCACGACCCTGCTTGCAATGGTCGACTCATCGGTAGGAGGCAAGACCGCTATCGACATCCCCGCAGGAAAAAACCTCGTGGGCGCGTTCTATCAGCCCTCACTCGTCCTCTGCGACCCCAAAACACTCGACACACTGAGCAAAGAGATCTTCGCGGACGGCTGCGCCGAGGTCATCAAATATGGAATAATCAACGATAAACAGCTCTTTGAAAAGCTGAAATCTCCCATAAAGCCGCAGATCGAGAACGTCATCGAAGCCTGCGTGACCGACAAACGCGACGTAGTAAATGCCGACGAGCGCGACGTTGGAGTGCGCCAGCTTCTCAACCTCGGACACACGGCAGCTCATTCGATCGAGACCATATCTCACTTTGAGATCTCGCACGGAAGCGCGGTCGCAATAGGCACCGCGATCATCTCTCGCGCGGCAGCCAAGCTCGGCTATTGCCCCGAAAGTGACACCAATCAAATAATCGCTATGCTCGAGTTATACGGACTCCCCACCGAATGCCCGTATACCGCAGGTGAGCTTGCCGAGGTAGCACTCCGCGACAAAAAGCGCAACGGCGACACGATAAACCTCATCGTACCGTTTGGCATCGGCAACTCACAAATACACAAGATCCCCGTGACCGACCTCGAGGGTTTTTTCGCCGCAGGACTTTAACGAAACAAGGAAAACAGCGTGAAATTTACTTCAAACCGACAATGAAATAAACTGTTTCACGCACGAATTTTGCCTTTTTTGCAAAATTCATCGATTACAATTTGTTCTGCCGCGCGCGGCGAAATGGAGATTAAAATGGACAAGACCTTCACAAAAAGTCAAGCAAAAAAACAGGTTCGGGCTATTTCGTCAAAATCCGAGGCTCACAGATATCTGATCTGCGCCGCGCTCGCCGATAGCCCTACCGAGATAGTGTGCACAGATACTAATGCCGATATCGACGCGACCGCAAATTGCCTTCGCGCACTCGGCGCGGATATCAAGCGCACCGAAAACAGTTTTTCTGTCACTCCCATATCGGAAGTGAAAAAAAATCAAATCCTCGACTGCAACGAATCGGGCTCAACGCTACGCTTCATGCTTCCGCTTGCGGTAAGCCTCGGAGCTGACTGTAGCTTCAATATGCGCGGCAGACTTGCAAGCCGCCCACTCTCACCGCTCTACGAAATATTGAGAGATAACGGCGTAGCCCTTACGCCTCAAGGCGAAAATCCCTTGACAATTCAAGGAAAGTTTAACGCAGGCAATTACACCGTTGCGGCGAATGTATCCTCACAGTATATAAGTGGACTCCTCTTTGCCCTTTCGATCGCGAATGGCAAAAGCACCCTCACACTTGAGGGAAAAATCGAATCCGCGCCCTACATAGAAATGACGACCGACGCTCTGCGGTCATTCGGCGTGAAGATCGACTTCGATATCGAAAACAACCGTTTTACCATCGAAGGACAAGCAAAATTGCACTCCCCAAAAAATCTGACCGTCGGCGGCGACTGGTCAAACGCGGCATTCTTCCTCGCCGCAGGCGCAATCGGACAGAATGAGGTCACAGTAAGTGGAATCAGCAAAAATTCAAGACAAGGTGACCGCGAAATAGTAGCGATCCTCGAAAAAATGGGCGCTCACACACGTCACGGGGACAACGAAATAACAGTCTACCCCTCAAATCTGCACGGAATAGAAATAGATGCGTCGCAGATCCCCGACCTCGTCCCGATCCTCGCAACCACAGCCTCGATAGCCGACGGACAAACGCGAATTTACAACGCAGGCAGACTCAGACTTAAGGAAAGCGACCGAATCGAAAGTGTCTGCACGACTCTTTCCACCCTCGGTGCAGACGTAACCGCGACCGACGACGGAATGATAATCAACGGCAAAAAAGAGCTTTGTGGCGGCACAGTCGACTCTTATAACGACCACCGCATCGCAATGAGCGCCGCCATAGCCTCGCTAGTCTCTAAGGATAGCGTGACTGTAACACGCTTTGAAGCAATCAACAAATCCTACCCTACCTTTGCGGAGAATTTTGAATGAACACGTACGGAATCAACGTAAAACTTAAGATCTACGGCGGCTCGCACGACGAAAGGATCGGAATGACGCTTGACGGTATCCCCGCAGGCGAAAAAGTGGATATGATCGCCCTCGAGACCTTTATGGCTCGTCGAGCACCGGGCAAGGACCCCTACTCCACGAAAAGAAAAGAGCCCGACAAGCCCGTCTTTCTCTCGGGAATAGATGAAAACGGAGTAACCACGGGTAAGCAAATAGAAGCAGTCATCTATAACACAAATCACCATTCGAGCGACTACAATGCCCTCGTTGATATCCCCCGCCCCTCCCACGCCGACTATGCGGCAAGAGTGAAATACGGAGAACAAGTCGACCTTCGCGGCGGCGGACACTTTTCGGGAAGACTCACCGCACCCATGTGCATCGCGGGCGGCATCTGCCTGCAAATGCTTGAAAGACGAGGCATAAATATCGCAGCGCATATTTCAAGTGTCGGCAATGTCACCGACGACTGCTTCGATAAGGTCAACGTCTCAAAGTCCGACTTCGATGAGCTCCGCACCCACAGCTTCCCCACAATAAACGAGGAAGCAGGCGTAAAAATGCGCGAGGAGATCGAAAAAGCCGGACTTGACTGCGACTCTGTCGGCGGCACCGTCGAGTGTGCGGTTATAGGACTTCCTGTCGGCTGGGGCGAGCACATGTTTTGCGGAGTTGAGGGCAGAATCTCCTCGATAGTCTTCGGCATTCCTGCCGTCAAGGGTATAGAATTCGGACTGGGATTCAGCTCGTCAGCCCTGCTCGGCTCGCAGAATAACGACCCATTCGAGACCGACGGCGGCCGCATATATACCAAAACCAACAACTGCGGAGGAATTCTCGGCGGCATGACAAACGGAATGCCCCTGATCTTCCGCACCGCGCTCAAGCCCACCCCTTCTATCGGTAAGGAGCAGGACAGCGTGTCACTCTCCCGCAAGGAAAACGTCAAGCTAACGATCAACGGTAGACACGATCCCTGCATCGTCCCTCGCGCTGTCCCCGTATTTGAAGCGGCTGCCGCGATCGCGCTTGTCGATATGATGCTTGATAAATAACAAGGAGCAAGGAATGGAACTCGACCTCAATAAATTAAGAGAAGAAATAAACGAAACCGACGAGGAAATAGTCGCGCTCTTCCGCAAGCGTATGGGAATTGCCGCAAGCGTCGCCGAATATAAAAAAGAGCACGGTCTGCCCGTGCTGGACGCGGCTCGCGAAAGGTCCCTGCTCTGTCGCATATCGGATATGGCAGGAGAAGAATTCGACGGCTACGCGCGCACTCTCTACCATACCATGCTCGACGTCTCGCGCGCCTATCAGCACACAAAGCTCGGCGGCTCGTCCGAGATATATGACGGCATACAGAAATCACTCAAATCAACCGCAAAAACCTTCCCCGTACGCGCAAAGGTAGCGTGTCAGGGAGTAGAGGGAGCGTATTCGCAGATCGCGGCTGAAAAACTCTTCGAGCTGCCCTCAATAAGCTACTGTCCCACGTTCGACAGCGTATTCACTGCAATCGAAAACGGCGACTGCCGCTACGGAGTGCTACCTATCGAAAACAGCACCGCGGGCTCAGTCAAAAAGGTCTACGAGCTTATGATAAAGCACAAATTCCATATAGTCAGATCGCTCCGACTAAAGATCGACCATTGTCTGCTCGCAAGTCGTGGCGCCAAGCTCTCGGACATCAAAGAAATCGTCTCCCATGAGCAAGCGATCAACCAGAGCGAGAGCTTTCTCAAAAGTCTCGGCGACGTCAAGATAACCGTCGTCGCCAATACAGCAATGGCGGCAAAAGCCGTTGCGGAATCGGGAAGAAACGATCTCGCCGCCCTCTCCTCACGCTTCTGTGCCGACCTCTACGGACTCGACACCCTCGCAGGCGCGGTTCAGGATATGGGCAACAACTATACAAGATTTATCTGCATCTCCAAGGAGCCCGAGATCTATCCGGGCGCGGATAAATTCTCAATAATGCTCGTAACTCACAACAAGCCGGGTGCTCTCTATCACGTGCTCTCCTGCTTCAATTCCCTCGGTGTCAATATGACCAAGCTCGAGTCCACCCCCATTCCCGAGCGCGATTTTGAATCAATGTTCTACTTTGATTTCACCCTATCGGTCTATTCAGACCAGCTCAAGCCCCTACTTTGCGAGCTTGAAGCAAGAGGCGAAAAGCTTCGCCTGCTCGGAGCATACAACGAAATAGTCTGACGCCAAGACGGCAGAAAGAGACCGAAATGATAACAGGAAAACAAAATATGAAATGCGGTCTTATCGGCGAGAAGCTCAGCCACAGCTTTTCTCCGCAGATACATAAAGAGCTCGCCGACTATTCCTACGAGCTTTTCGAGATGCAGGAGAGCGAGGTCAAAGGCTTCCTCGAGAGCGACAGATACGACTGCATAAACGTAACCATACCATATAAAAAGGCAGTA
>JAZSGD010000039.1:0-6967 GCA_045532555.1 Eubacteriales bacterium
CTCTCCTTTGCCTCCTTGACCGCCATATCAGGCAGTCCCACAAGCTCAAAATTAGGGAGTCTCGGCTGCGCGTCCGCCTCTACGGTGACAATATACCCGTCAATTCCAAAAATTCCCGCGCTAAATATCGATGATAACATAATAATCTCCATTCTGCCGAACATACGGCAAGACCAAAGTCCGTGAAAATCGTCCTTATATCAAATTCCCAAAATAAGTCCGATCAATAAATCAAGTATATCACATTTGCCGTAAAATTACAATAAAATATTGCAAAAAATCCCTTTTCAGCCTCAAAAACACACGTTTTTCGCGATTGTTCATAAATTTTGTAAAAATGTTTACAAAAGTAATTGCCAAACCGCCCTTAACCCTATTGACAATTCCCTTGAATTGAGGTATAATTTTATATGTATAAATTTGTAATCATAATCTCTCGGAGGTCTGATATGAAAAAAATAGCTCTGATAGTCCTGGCAGCGTTGTTGGCAGTTTCGCTGATCGCCTGCTCCGATTCGGGAAAAGATAACGCGTCTCTTGACGATTACATAGCTCCCAACTATACTTGTAAGATAGCCACAGGTACTCTTACGTTTGAAGACAGCACGGGCGACACCGCGATCATTTCCGACTATTCCGGTCTTTACAAGGCTCACAAGGTCGAAATACCCGAAAAGGTATCCAACGCAACCATCGACGAGCGTACTGTCATTGCTATTGGAGACGAGGCGTTCCTCTCCTGCACGTCGATCACATCGGTCGTCATTCCAAGCACCGTCACTTCTATCGGTGACTGGGCTTTCGCAAGATGCACATCGCTTGAGACAATAGTCATCCCTGCGTCTGTAACTTCTATTGGTAAGGGTGCATTCAGCGAGTGCACCAATCTTAAGACAATAATCTTCGAGGAAGGCAGCCAGCTTACCTCCATTGGAGACTATGCGTTCAACGATTGCTCCGCTATCACCGAGCTCTCTCTTCCCGAGGGACTTACCTCGATCGGTCTCTTTGCTTTCCACGGCTGTAGCGCGTTGACGTCTATGAAGACCCCCTCTACCCTCACCACTATCGGCGACCTCGCATTCTACAACTGTGCAGGACTTAACGCAGAGGGCGCGCTCGTTCTCAACGAGGGTCTGACCACCATAGGCAAGTATGCGTTTGCAGGAATAAGCAAGCATTACATCGTAGCTCCCGAAGGCTCGTATGCGGCTAAGTACGTCGACGAAATGATCGACCTTGAGGAAGAAGAAACTACCGAGGCTGCCCCCGAGGACACCACCACAGGCGCCGAGGACACAACCACGGGCGCCGAGGACACCACCACGGGTGCCGAGGACACCACCGCGGGTGCCGAAGATACCACCACAGGCGCCGAGGACACAACCGCGGGCGCTGAGGATACCACCACGGGTGCCGAGGATACCACCACAGGCGCCGAGGACACAACCACGGGTGCCGAGGATACCACCACAGGTGCCGAGGACACAACCACGGGTGCTGAGGATACAACCACGGGTGCTGAGGATACCACCGTAGCTGCAGAATAAAAATCAAAAAAATAGACACGCTGATGATTCATTTCATCAGCGTTTTTTTATGATCTTTTAACACAAGACAACACCGCAAAGCGCCATCGCGTGTAAAAGAGCTTATTCTATCTGTCCCTCGGCAAATCTGTGCTCAACCGCAACCACGATCGTCATCTCTGCGGAAAGTATCGAGTCTGCGCTGACCGTACAACCCGCCGCGCGAACATGACCGCCTCCGCCGTAAAGCGCACAGATCTCGGACACGTCAAAGTCACAAGACGACCGCATCGAAACGCGGAAACGGTTTTCTGCCGTGGGTTGCTTGATCACCGCGGCAACCTCAACTCCCTTGACGCATCTTGCAACGTCTATCAGAGTTTCGAGATGCTCGTCCTCCGCACCGTATTGCTTCTTAAGATCGTAAGGAAAGGTTATCACAGCAATACGCCCGTCGCAATAAAAGTTCATTCGCTCAAAGCCCGCATGCTCAACCTGCATCTGCTTTAGGGTCTTGATGCCGAAAAGTCGGTGATTGATCTCGGCAGACCGAGCGCCGTTTTCTATAAGCTCTGCCGCCAAAGCGTGTGTGCTCGGGGACACGTTGCTGTATCTGAAGCACCCCGTATCCGAGCTTATCGCAGTATATATCAGATCCTTGACTCTGCGCGGAAGCTCACCAAGTCCTCGCTTTTTTGCTACCGCTGACAAGACCTCGTACAAGACTTCGCCGCAGGCCGACGCCTCGGGTCGAATGTAATTATCCGCGTAAGCCGTACCCTTTCCGTGATGATCTATCATCAACGCGACCTTGTCCTTGTAGACCTCGTAAAGCGCTCCGAGCTGAGACGGAGAAGCCGTGTCAACCGTTACAACAAGAGTCGGCTCAAAGCCCTCGGGAATCGACGACGGCAAAACGCTCGCCTGTGCACCCTCACAAATAAACGCAAGCCTTTCGGGCAGCTCGTCGGCGCAAATGCACCAGGCGCGACCGCCAAAAGCCGATATGAACTCTCTCAAAGCAAAGGCAGAGCCCGCCGCATCTCCGTCGGGATGAACGTGGAAAAGTATCAGCACGTCATCGCTCGAGCAAAGTATGTCGGCAGCCTCATCCGCAGAAAGCGCGCGGAATCGGTTCATTTCATCAATCATTGCTTTCTTCTCCGTCGGAAGTGACCTCGTCATCGGGATCGGTAATGGTTATACCCTCGAGTATTTTCGAGATCTTCGCTCCGTATTCTATCGAGCTATCCTCAATAAACGCGATCTCGGGAGTAATGCGAAGATTCATTCTGCGAGCTATCTGACTGCGAATAAATCCGTTCGCCGCCTGCAAGCCCTTCTTGATCTCTTTTTTATCTCCCGTCAAAGAGGAATAGTAAACCTTTGCGTTTCGTAGATCGGGCGTAACCGTAGCTCCCGTAACGCTGATAAACGCGCCCGAGACCCTCGGGTCCTTAACGTCGCGCAAGATCATAGCTATTTCCTTCTGAAACTCGTCATTGATTCTTCCTTGTCTGTATTTTGCCATGTAAGTCTCCATTCTGCCGTAGGCGGCAAATATAGTAATCTATGAATTATGCCGTCAAGGCGAAATTCGTGCGTGAAAAAGTACATTTCACTATTAGATGAACATCACTTTCACGCTGTCCTCCTGCCGCTGGGGCAATATTCTATTATTGTACGTAAATGCGTTGATTTATTCTTAAACTCAATAAAGCTCGCCTAGCTCCTCGATTCTTGCGAAAACGTCGTCCTGCTTGACTCCCACAAAGCCAACGTCGGCGTAAAACGGCGAAAAGATCACCGTCACAAGGCCCTCGTGATATTCAAACCTAAAGTCCATTCCGTGCTTTTCAAGTGCGATCCTTGAAATCAGATCAAGCCCGCCTCTCCACTCGTCGTCAAAGGCATTAAATTGCAAATTCAAGCGCAGATATTCAAATCCACCGACAATTTCGCCGCACAAGTAGCGGTCACGCGAATGTGCACGCACGATCATTGCCAGAGTCAAAAAGCAAGCCGCGCAAAATCGACCGTCAAAGATTTCGGGGCGCTCAAAATATAGCTCTTCTCCCTCGGCAACGCTAACGTCGCAATCAGCACCGACTCCCACGAATTCCGCAGCAGACAATAACGCCACGCGAAGCGTACCCACGTTTTCCGCATTTCTCTGAAGCTTCAGAGAAGCCAAAGCCCCGATCTGCCCGATAATCTCAATAAGATATTCGTGCGTCTGCTTATCCTCGCTCGCCGAAAATCGTCTTTCGGACGATGCAACAGACCTCAATCCGTCCGAAACTGTAAAGCCCTCAAAGAAAAATCCTCGCATTATGACCGAGACCGACTCGATCGGCAGGTCAAGAGAAACTGCCAAGCAAAGAGAAGTGTCGTAAGCAAAGTATTTGAAGAAAAGCACCGCCTTATCCTGTCCCATCGCGGCTATACTCGTCTTTCCGTAAGCGTTCAACTCACTTTGGAAAAACTCGACCTCCGAGTGCGACATTCCCAGATGCTTGAATATGCTTTTGCCGATCACATCGGACGAGTCCTTCGTTCGGCACGCAACTATCCTGCCATAGCCTTCTCTCGCAACACTGAATATGTATGCATCGTCCCGTAGTAATCGCAAAACAAACCTCCTAAGTTGATGCCCAAAGCACTCCGCATTCGCGATACAAATCAACCCATATTATATTATAGTTGATTTTTGCCCTTTTGTCAAGTCATTTGCCGCCGCATCGAGCTCCAGAAGATAAATTTCGGGCCTGTGCGCATCGATTCGCGAATATTTGCCCGATCGTCCCACTGTTATCGCCTCTCCAACGTGACGGTACCCGAATAGTTTAGGAGGCAGACCCGTCACAATGTCCCCCGCAACGCTCACTCTGTAAAAATTCTCAAAGCGCTCCGCCGCATCGGATACCCTGCCCCAAATAACTCTCGGGCAACCGAACCCATAGCCTTCGCACACTCGCCGAATATCCGCCCGATTCGAATAAACGTAGCTGTGACAAAGCAAAGCGAGCGCCGCGCCGTGACTGTACCCAACGGAAATTATCCGTCTGACCGAAGGGCTCAATATAAACCTCTCGATATACGGCAAAACACTTTTCCAAACTCTCAAAAATCCCTCGTGACAGAAAAATTCACCCTCGCAATCGCAATCCGCCGCGCGATAGGAAAGATTATTTTTCCAATCCTCTCCACCGTTGCTCTTTTCAAAAAACAGATATAAAAGATCTCCATCGCGCACGACGGCAAAGCTCCCGCCATTCTCAACCTCTCTGTAATCCGCCCCCAGACACGACCGAAAAAGCTGGCTCAAATATTCAAACTCCATTGATAAAACTCCCTTCTTTTTTATCAATGTATGCAAATATGCTCCCTCGGGCGAATAATATCATTTTTCAAATAAACCGCCAATACAAAAAGATCCACGCCGCAAAACAACGCGGTGGGCGCCAATATTATCTTTTTAAAAATAACCCGCCAATACAAAAAGCACCCCGCCGCAAACCGCGGCACTGAGCTCTAATATACTCTTATTTTTCCTTTTCTTCCTTAAAAAGCATAAGCTGTCCGGCAGATAAAAAGAAAGTATAGGTCTTGGTGTTACCTACCTTGTTCTCTCTCTCGCCAACAGGGTCGGTCAGAGAGTCGGGACGGCCAAAGGTATTGCCACATCGGCACTTCAATATCTCCGTACCCTCCTTGATCGTCAAGGATACGCAGGTGGTCGTGTCAGTCGTATTATTACATATAGCGAAAAATCTCTCGCCCTCGTCGTTATGGTAGCCCGACGCGATCAGCGGCACGTTTCCACGCGACTCGACGTTCAGAACACACCCGAACGGCTCAAAGAGGGGCATACCGCCGTAGGACTCGCAAACGTGATAGCATTCGTCAAGCGTAAGAGCCGCAAAAACCCTACCGTGATACTCGTTAAATGTCCTGTTGACCTCGCCCAGCGTGTAATACTCGGGAGTTCTCTCGCCGAGCAGATTGATCGGCGCGTTTCTGTAATTATGCTCGTCGGGAGTATCGATAATAAACCACGAAACACCCTTCGCGCCGTGCGCGACCGAGGTGTTGAGCTGCCAGAGAAGATCGTCCTTGGTCGGGCACATGTAATCGTAGTGCCCCGTGCAAAGCACGATGTTGTAAAACGGCACGTTGTTCCTCTTGCTTGCAAGGCTCTGCTCGCGAAGATTGTTGAAATAATCGTTGTAGCCAACCTTATTTGCATACATCTGCGCGTAGCAGTCATACGAGAGCAGCTTGAGCTCTCCCTCCTTGACCACCTTGTCAAGATAGGGGGCATACTCCTTCGTGCCCATTCGCTCGGCGATCCAATCAAACCACGGAAGCAGATTCATATACGCCGTCAGATGAGGTGCAAGCTCGTTGTTGATACGGCACGCCTTCAGCGTATCCTCAAGATTGTCCACGTGAGGCTCATCGGTAACGTAAAAGCCAAAGGTCGCAGGGTGTGAACCAAACTCGTCAACAAGCTTTTTCATGCTCTCACGATAATGCTCCTCGCCGTTAACGATCAGATTGTCCACGTTAGCGCCCCAGTCCTGAATGATCAGCTGCATACCGCATTTCTGCGCCTCGTCAAGCAAAGCGTGCGTCCTTGACCAATCTTTGCTGTCACTATACGCTATCATAAGAGTAAGTCCCAGCTCGTACCATTCCCTGATCATCTCAGCGGGCTCGATATCTTTTCCGCAACGGCTCCACGCTCTGCAGCTCCATCCCGAGATCGTAAAATTCTTGTTGTATTCCATAAAAGTCTCCATTCCGCCGCCCGCGGCGGCACGTTTAACAATCGGTGTATTTTGCCATTACGGCAAAATACGCGCGTGAAACAGTATATCTCTTTACTAGGTAGAAGTAACTTTCACGCTGACCTTCACTCCGCCGCCCAAACGTTGCTTTTTCTTAATTTTATCACAGCCAAAAATGAAAATCAAGAGAATTTGTTAAAAAGAAAGCAAAGTTGCAAGAACAATGCGAAAAAAAGTCATTTGTTGCACCAAAATCTCTCTTTTGGGATTGACTTTTGTCGCAATCGGTAGTAAAATAAATGTATCAATCAGAAAAGGGGTACAGAAACATGAATTTTTCAAAACTTCTTGCACTTTTGTTGGCGCTCGTTATGTTGCTTTCCATAGTGGCATGCGATAAGCCCTCAAACAACGAAGGAAATCAGACAACAGACGAAACCACCGCCGGCAACAACGAAACCACCGCTGGTAAAGAAGAAACCACCGCGGGCAAAGAAGAAACCACCGCTGGCAAAGAAGAAACTACCACCAAGGAAGAAACCACCACCACCACCAAGGAAGAAATCACCACCACAGGCGCCGATGATACCACCACCGAGGAAGAAACCACGGTCGGCGAGGAGATCAAAATCATCACCATCGCAG
>JAZSGD010000281.1:0-2219 GCA_045532555.1 Eubacteriales bacterium
CTCGAGGACGTAGCCGGTGGCGGATGCCTTGCCGAAGAGGAGAGATATTGTCCAAACTGTCAGACACGGCTTGAAATGCGCGGAAGTTGTCACGGTCTCTATCTTTTCTACCAATGCAATAACTGCGGATACGAAGAGCCCCAATAAATAACCGTAAAACGAAGGCTGTTGAGAGAACATAAACAACTCCCAAAATCAAATAGAAGGAGGATGATACCTATGTTGAACGAAGAAATGATTGGGAAGGCGAGAGAGGCAAAATCCGTTGAGGAATTGCTTGCGCTGGCAAAGGAAAGTGAAATCGAGCTGACCACCGAGCAGGCCAAGGATTTTTTTGCTCAGCTCAATCCGCCAAAAGGAGAACTCTCCGACGACGGACTCGAGGCTGTCGTAGGCGGTGTATCTGACGGGACGGAACCTTTTAACCCCAACGATATCAGATATTATGATTTTGTTCGGATCGAAAACTATAAGTGTCGTTCCTGCGGACGGGTAAATCCCACGGCAATTGTCACAGAGCTTATTGAAAGGCATGGAGATGCCCCGTTTCTTGTTGCAGAATTTCAAATGGACTGTTGTAAAGCAGTTTCCGTTATGCTGCACATAGGAAATACCCACAGAGCAGAGTTTTCAATGAAGGATGTCAAAAGAATTTGAACTTCGCAGAACTTCAAAATTAACAGAGTATAAAAGAGAGTAAATATATTATGAACGAAAACAAAAAAACGGGCGGTCTGCCCATTGAAGACGATGAGCTGGATAACGTGTCCGGTGGAACAAGACCTGCAGTAGCTGGCACTCTCTTATGCCCAAACTGCCAAAATCGGGACACTTATCACGGTTCAGATGAGCAATGTGAGTGTAAAAAATGTGGATGCCATTGGAATTCAAAAACTGGAGAAATCCTAAACTGATTATTTTTAGAATTTGATAAAGGTAAAAATGTATTACATACTTAACCCACATATCGCTCTCCGTTCCTGGTGGCGCACGCCTTTTGCATACTACATCAAGGGAGTGCGTGACGCGCAGAGATTGACGAAGGAAGAATTTGAATTTCTTTCTCTTTGTGACGGGCAAAACGAGCTTGAGGATGGAGAGCTTGCAAAAACACTGACGCGGAAAGGCTTGATTTCTTCCTGTGACAAGGGAGAAAGAACGCTTGATCCGTGGCAAAAAATGAATATTGACAACCGTTATTTTCCGTCAATGAACTGGATGATTACGGGCAAATGCAACTATAACTGTCTGCATTGCTTCAACGCCTCGGACAACTCTCCGCTGATGATCGAATTTACGCTTGAAGAAGCCGAGAAACTGCTGGACGAGGCGCAGATGTGCGGAATCAACGCCTTTACCGTTACGGGCGGTGAACCCATGTGCCACAAGCATTTCTTTGAGATCATCGAGGGCATCTATCGGCGCAATATGTTCGTGGAGGAGCTTAACACCAACGGATTTTATATCACGCAAGAGGCTCTTGACCGAATGAAAGCCATCGGCTGCTATCCTCTTATTAAAATCTCCTTTGACGGACTCGGACACCACGATTGGCTGAGAAATCGAAAAGGAGCTGAGGAAGACGCGCTTCGTGCCATCAAGCTCTGCGTTGACAACGGTTTTCGCGTGAAGGTACAGACCAACGTGCACAGACGGAATATCGATTCTATGCTCCCCACCGCCAAGCTGCTTGACGAAATGGGCGTATATGAAATGCGAATTATCCGCACGACCGAGGTTCCGAGATGGAATGAGAATGCCAAAGGTGCGACTCTGGAGCTTGAGCCATACTACGACCGTATGCTTGAATTTGCAGAGGCGTATATTGCGGACAAGCATCAAATGAATATAGACGTCTGGCAATTTATGTCAATTTTCCCGAACAGTCGTTCCTACCGTATGCGCCCGATAGAATGCGGGATCGGTGAATACCGTGATTCGATTCCCGTGTGTCGCGGTAATCGCGGTATGATCGCGGTTGCGGCGAACGGCAACGTATATCCCTGTATGCAGTTATCGGGGACATACGATGCGCGGAATCAATATCTTGGTAATGTGAAAGCAGACGGGTTGACTCCCCTTTTGCAATGCGGCCGGTATCTTGCCGAAGTATGTACGACTGTCGGTGAGCTCGCTTGTGCAAACGAAAAATGCGGCGGCTGTAAGTATTTCAAGTATTGCGTAGGCGGATGCCGGGCAATCGCATATGCTCTCACGGG
>JAZSGD010000214.1:0-1911 GCA_045532555.1 Eubacteriales bacterium
ATAAGAACCGAGATGAGATGCCTATGTTCCTCACCGTCATGGACGTTGCAAATCTGCTTGGCATCTCCCGTGCAAGTGCCTATGAGCTTGTGCGTGAGGATAACTTCCCGAAACTGAAGATCGTTCAGGGGCGCACGATTATTCCTCGTGACAGGCTCCTCGAATGGCTCGATGAGCAAACGAGATACGATGAATTACCACGGTGAGCGCAACAATAAGTGAACCGTGTACCGACCATCAATGGGGGCTTTGCAAGCCCCTATTTTTTTAGCAGGATAAAGCCGTGTCTAATCCACGGCGCATCACATCGCACGGCAACGCCGAGCGAGAGCAAAAAAGCGAGGTGTTCAAGGACTTTTGGAGAAATTGGCATAGGCGCGTTCACGCAGGCAAAGGTTGTCTGTTCGCGCCAATTTGCGAAAATATCGGTCTTTGACACCTCAAAACACAAGGAGTGTCAAGGGAATATGCTTTGTCTGCCCTTGGCGCGTCAACCAAAATAATAATCACAGAAAGGAATTAGCACTATGAAACAAAATAACGAAAAAACCTCAAAAGGCGTAGCGTTAACCGAAGCTCAATGGGAACGTTGCGACCGCCTTGCAAATGAACTTGGATGCCGTTCCCGTAACGCATTCATCCGTGATGCCATCGACTTTTATTGCTCGTGGCTCGAAAAGGAACAGACCGAACGCTTCCTAACGCCTGCGCTTGAATCTGTTATCAGCGCAAAAATTCGTGACAGCGAGGAACGAATCAATCGAAATCTTTTCAAGATTGCCGTTGACCTTGCCATACTCGCCAAGATCGTACTTGACGAGGATGGCGGCGGTTATGATGAAGATTATCTCGCCGACCTTCGCCGCGACTCTATCCGTGAGGTCTCCGAAACCAACGGTGCTATTCGCATGGAACAACGCTTCAAGTAAGGAGAACTGAATGGCAAAATTAATTCTCAAAGCTCCTTATTATAAGCCCGGACATCAAACTGAATCGGGAAGGTCGCGCGGTGGCTACGCCGAGTATATTGCAACGCGCGAAGGAGTTGAATTTCTCCGTGGCGGTATGCTCGGATATATCGGAGAGCGACAAGGCTCTAACGGTTTGTTCTCTGACGAGGGTGAGAAGATAAATCTCTCCGCAATCAGTCGTGAGATCGACGAGCATCCCGGAAATGTTTGGGGAATGATCATTTCACTCAAGCGCGAGGATGCGGAGCGACTCGGATATAATTCTGCGGAGCAATGGATGAATCTCCTTCGGTCTCACAGAAATGATATCGCCAAGGAGATGCATATCCTTCCGAGCAACCTGCGTTGGTATGCAGCCTATCATAACAAGGAGAAAAATCCCCACGTTCACATTATGGTATGGTCGAAAGAACCGCACGAACCGTTCCTCTCACGAGAAGGAATCCACAATCTCAAACAGACATTTGCTACGGATATATTCCGTCAGGAGCTGACCTCCATCTATAAAAAGCAGACTGAGGTGCGTGATGATCTCAAAGAAAAATATAAAAATATTATAGCAAAGGTGGTCGCCGAAATAAAAAACGGCGACCACGCTGTATCTACCGAACTCGTTATGAAAATGCAGTTACTCTCCGAAAAGTTAGAGAAATACAAAGGAAAAAAGGTGTACGGATATTTGCCGAAGGAAACCAAAGCACTCGTCAATGAGATCGTAAAAATGCTCGGAAACGATCCGCAGCTCTCGGAGCTTTACGATGCGTGGTACGGTTATAAATGTGAAACTGTCCGCACCTATACGGATACGATGCCCGATAAAATTCCAATCGAGGAAAACGAGGAATTCAAATCGATCCGTAACGCAGTGGTGAGCGCGGCGAGAGATATTCACACACCACCCGATCAGCCCGACTATGCGGTGGATTATGATTATTCCAAG
>JAZSGD010000312.1:0-1576 GCA_045532555.1 Eubacteriales bacterium
CATAGCACCCCAGCCAAGCATCCAATCGGGTATCAGAATAAGATTGAGTCCAATATTCACGACCGCCCCGATAAGCGAGGTCCAAAGCGACATATGGGTCTTTTTGACTGTAAAATACACGCTTCCAAGGAAGGTATCAAGCGCCGTAAAGACGGTAGCCGCCGAAAGCACGGGAATAAATATCCACGCAACGTAATAGCTGTCCGCAAACAAAATTTTGGCAAATATCTGCGCGACCACAGACAAGATTCCACCGCCTACAAACATCGCGGCGATGTAATATTTGTAGATCTGCGAGTAAAAGTCGGCGCACTTCTCTCTGTCCTCGGACTCCGAGACCGCCGAAAGCTTCCACGCGTCGTTGAAGATCGTCACCACGTAGGTCAGAAGCGTCGGTATCTTGTAAGCCGCCGTGTAAAGACCGTTTTCGGCATCAGAGCGCATATAAGCAACCATATATCGGTCCGAAACACCGGTTATCCACCAGAAGATCGTGGACGGTACAAGCGGCAGACAGAATCTGAGCAGATCCTTCATAACAGCTCCGTTTATCTTCTTGGGAATAAACGCACGGTAAAGCCTTGCCACGAAGAAAACGAAAACCGTTGACAAAAGGTCAGCTAAAACGATCGAAAGCACGTATCCGTTGATGCCCATATCGAAGCCGACGAGAAAAATGATATTAAGAACCACCGTCAACGCCGTGTTGAGCACTCCTTGTCCTGCAAAAAGCTTAGTCCTACCGATAGCGCAAACGTATTGCGAGCAGACCGAATGAATATTCGATGCGATAACGTAGCAGATGATCAGCCAAATATAATCATTGAAATATCCGGTCAAATTGAGTAGCGGCGAAAGCGCAAGAAATCCAAGCGAGCCAAACACCATCAGCATAACGCCGTTGGTAAAGAATGACTCCTTGTCGACGTTCTCTGTCGCCGCGTTTCTGAAAATTCCCTCGCTGACGCCAAGACAGGCAAGCGGAATGATAAGATTACACAGATTGGTTATCAGATCCGACGTGCTGTACTCCGCGCTCGAAAGATACGAGGTATAAAACGGGAGCATAAAAATGACGATAAGCTTTGACACAAACTTACCAACCGTAAATATCAGCGTGTTGGACAAAAGTCTCGTCGCGCGATTTTGCTTCATTTTCATCCTCCTTTTTTGCAATGTAAAGTCAAGCCTCTCGGCTATAAATATCAGCCTGTCGAGATTTTTCGAAGACAAGGCGCACCACAGCGTGCAAAACGCAGGCATAGTTTTCCTACGTCAAGTTGCACGCGAGGAGCAACGATGTATTCGGTAAATCACGAGGAGCTGATGCTACTTACAGTTCGTTGTCACAGTTATGGTAAACTTCCATTACGTCATCGTCTTCTTCAAGCTTTTCAATAAGAAGACCCATAAACTTGATGTCGTCCTCGCTTGTAAGCTCAACGGTCGTGGAAGGAACCTTGCTCTTTTAAGCAGATGCGATCCCGTATCCCGCGGCCTTAAGAGCCTCGGAAATAGCGTAAACGTCCTCGGGAACAGTGTAGATCTCGAAAACGCCCTCCTCACCGGAGAAATC
>JAZSGD010000310.1:0-2946 GCA_045532555.1 Eubacteriales bacterium
CCCGATACCGACTGCATAATAGCCGATACCATAGGAATATTCATTGTAATTGCAGGAGCTTCACCCTTTTTGTATTTGACCAAAGGCGTCTTAAGGCTTACGTTGGCAGGGATACATTCGCTGGACGAATAACCGGGAATAAGCAGATACTCGTTAAAGGTATGCGAGGGTTCATTGATAAACTTTGCCATAATTTATTTCTCCTTTATTTCGATCAATTATTATTCGTATATCGGGAACTTCTTGCAGAGCGCCTCGACCTCTGCCTTGATCTGATCCTTGTTGGCATCAAAATCAGTAGCCACAAGCTTCATCCACTTTGCAATGAGAAGCATCTCCTCCTTGCCAAAGCCACGGGAGGTGACTGCAGGAGTACCAACGCGAATACCGCTTGTCACGAAAGGCTTTTCGGGGTCATTGGGAATAGCGTTCTTGTTAACGGTGATGTTTACCTCGTCAAGACGGTGCTCCATGTCCTTGCCCGTAACACCGAAAGGTCGAAGATCGATAAGCATCAGGTGGTTATCGGTGTCACCCGATACGATGTTGAAGCCTTCTGCCTTGAGCGCGTCGCAAAGCACCTTGGCGTTCTCAACGATGTTTTTCTGATATTTCTTGAACTCGGGAGTAAGAGCCGCGCCGAGCGCAACTGCCTTTGCGGCAATAATGTGCATAAGAGGACCACCCTGCGTTCCGGGGAATACCGCTTTGTCTATCTGCTTAGCAAGCTCCTCACGGCAAAGGATCAAGCCACCGCGCGGACCGCGGAGAGTCTTGTGAGTCGTAGTGGTAACAACGTCGGCATAGGGCACGGGGCTGGGATGAAGTCCTGCGGCAACGAGACCTGCAATATGAGCCATATCGACCATAAAGTACGCTCCGACTTCCTTTGCAATCTGAGATATCTTCTCAAAATCGATAGTTCTCGAATAAGCGCTAGCTCCCGCGATTATCATCTTAGGCTTGCACTCGAGCGCGGTCGCTCTGATAGCCTCGTAATCAAGCATAGCGTCATCATCCGAAACGCTGTAAGGAACGATATTGAAATACTTACCCGAGATATTTACGGGCGAGCCGTGAGAAAGGTGACCGCCGTGAGCAAGATTAAGTCCCATAACCGTGTCGCCGGGATTCAAAAGTGCAAAAAATACCGCGAGATTAGCGGACGCTCCACTGTGAGGCTGGACGTTAGCATGCTCTGCTCCGAAAAGCTTTTTAGCACGCTCGCGCGCGATGTTTTCAACAACGTCAACGCACTGACAGCCGCCGTAGTAGCGTTTACCCGGGAATCCCTCGGCATATTTATTGGTTAAAACAGTTCCTGCAGCAAGCAGAACTGCCTTTGATACAATGTTTTCAGAGGCAATAAGCTCTATGTTGTGGCGCTGGCGCGCAAGCTCGAGTGAGCAGGCATCGTGCACTTCTTTGTCGTAGTTTACAAGCTCATCAAAAAAATTCATTTGTCTTCTTCCCTTTCCTTTAAACTTCTAAAAATAAACAATACCCTATTATAAAAACATTATACTATAACCAATCGCCATTGTCAAGCGATAATCTCCATTTTTCAACCAAATTTCGCATTTTCGTGCTTTTTCACCAAAGCACGAAATAACGACTCTGTCTTGGTAGTATTTCCGCACAAAAAACCGATATAAACGTCATAAAAACACTGTTTTCTTAATAGAATTTCAACAAAAGGTCTTATGTGAAAGGAGCCCTTATGAAGCTCGGTTTTTCTGTAAAGCTTTTGCTGTTTTTTTTAGTTTCAGCCCTGGTTGTAGGTGCAGCGGCATATTTTTTAAGCGATTTTAGATTTCCCTACCTCAAATCAAATAATACAATCAACACAAACGCAGACACACTCAAATATAAAACCGTAGTAATAGACGCGGGACACGGCGGAGAGGACGGAGGCGCATCAAGTGCGGCAGGACTTGTCGAAAAGGACGTAAACCTTGAAATATCCAAGCTCCTCTGCGAGATGCTTCGCGCAGATGGCATCAACGTCGTTATGACCCGAGAGGACGACCGCCTACTCTACGACCGAAACGTAGACTATCACGGCAGAAAGAAAAAGCTTGACCTCGCCGCCCGTCTCACGATTGCCGAAACCACCCCCGATGCCATATTTATTAGCATCCACATGAACTCCTACACCAATCCAAAATATTCGGGACTACAGGTCTGGTATTCTCCCAACGATCCCGACTCCTCTATTCTCGCAAATCTTATCCAAAGCAATAACAAAGCGACTCTCCAACCCGAAAACACAAGAAAAACTAAGGTAGCCACAAGCTCGATCTACCTGCTTGAAAACGCCACCTGCCCTGCCGTCCTCGTTGAATGCGGCTTTCTATCCAACCCTGCCGAAGCCGCACTTTTCGAGACCAACGAATATAAGCAAAAGGTCGCCTCTATGCTTTTCGACTCGATAACCGAGTTTTTAGAAAAATCCACCGACGTATAGTGGCGTATAGTAATAATTAAAAGCCAAAGCCGCCCAAAAGGGAGGCTTTGGCTTTTGTATCTATAATAAAGAAAACACCTCAATCATTTATCCAACAAATAATCGTACATATTCACCGCCAGCAGATTCCAGCTTTGGAAGCCGAGATTATGTACACCCTCGCATGTGTCGGGATCGTAATATTCGTGCATCTTACCGTATTTTTCTATATCCCTACCGAACATTAAAACGGTCTTCTCGGCAAGCTCGCGAGCCTCATTCTCATAGACGTAATTTATAAGTCCGACAAACGTCATATAGTTCGCAATACCCCAAATGGGTCCCGTCCAGCACGACGGATTACCCGATTTTATTACGCGGTACATTTTTTCCGCCTTGGAGAGTGAACGCACACCGCCCGCAGAATAGAAGGTCCTTTCGTTCAGATAATTTTCCTTTACCATTCTCTCGGCTTGCTCGGGAGTTGCAATATTTGCCCA
>JAZSGD010000023.1:0-14581 GCA_045532555.1 Eubacteriales bacterium
TATCGTGATCGCCACTATGATGAGAATTCCCCCGAGGACGACGGAATTTTTCTTGTTGACGTTGAGAATAACACCTCAAGACTGATCATCAGCTACAAGCAGCTCAGCAAGGCGTTTCCCGAAAAGCCGCACTGTGACCGAAAGCTTGTGGTCAATCACATTACGTTTAATCCGTCTGCTTCGAGATTTTTGTTCCTGCTTCGCGATTTTCCCGAAAAAGCGGGGGACAAGTGGGGAACTATTCTCGCTACCGCCAATCGTGACGGCTCGGAAATGAGAAATCTGACAAATTATTGTGGTAATTCTCATTATCACTGGAAGAACGACCGCGAGATAATGATCTACGCGCAGCTTCCCGAGTGGGGCATGTATTTTATTGATGATATTACAGGCGATCGTCGTTTACTTGGCGACCCTGCAATCGATCGCGCGGATATTCACTGCATATATCATCCCGATAGGAGTTGCTTTATCGGTGACGGTTATCCCGAAAAAACGCCGTACAGAGACATTCTTCTTTACGATTTTGAGACCGAGAGGAGCGTCAAGATCGCCAGCATTTACTCCAAGGACACGGGAAATACCGATTGCAGATGCGATCTGCACGACCGATTCAATCCCGACGGCACATTGGTCTCGTTCGATTCACTTGGTGAAGGGAACAGATGCATTCGTCAGTTCAGGTTTGACAAAAAGGCAATTTTGGAGAGCTGATAATAACAAAAGAGAGCAAGGTTTTTGATCTTGCTCTTTCTTGTTTATTAGGTTACAAAATATTTTTTAAAGCTCTTTACAAAAATTTGGATTTGTGGTATAATTATCTTGCGACACAAGTGAATAAGACTCATTTTGCGGGGAAAGCATACATTTTTATCTTTTGGTAAAAATGTATGCTCAGTTCTGTATGCTTTCCTCGTACAGTAATTATTCATTTGTGTCGCAACAATGAGGCATACGTTTTTCGGTGCGTAGCTTCGGCTGCGCACCTTTTTATTTATATAGGACTTTTGGGGGGAATTATGAAGTTGCTGATTGCGGGATCGAGAGGTATACTTGATTTTGATCTGTCGCCTTACGTAACGGAGAAGGTGGACCTGATCATTTCGGGTGGTGCTGACGGCATCGATTCTGTTGCGGAAAAATATGCGGACGAACATAATATTCCAAAGCAGATCTTCCTGCCCGAATACGTGAAATATGGAAAAGCAGCACCGATCGTAAGAAATCGGCAGATGGTAGACGAGGCGGACGAGGTGCTCGTTGTCTGGGACGGCAGATCGAAGGGAAGCTTGTCCACGATAAACTACGCGAAGAAAAAAGAAAAAAAGCTGACGGTGGTGCAGACGATAGAGCGAGATTGATTTTCTGATCTCGCTTTTTCTTTATTCTATAAGGGATTTACGAATGTGTACCGATTTGGTAAAAATTTTTTGAAATTTTTTTCAAAAACCTATTGACAAGTCGTTTTTGATGTGTTATAATCAATGTGTACCCAAGAGGTAGACATTCAAAAAGGAGGGCAAGTCAATATGAGAGTTACACAAGAAGCCGACTATGCCATCCGAATGTGTCTGATCCTTGACAGTATAGGAGAGAAAACGGGCGCGGCAACCTTGGCCGACATCGCCTGCATTACTCCGAAGATCGCGCTCAAGGTTCTGCGCAAGCTGAACACGGCAGGGTACGTCAGGTCTTACAAGGGTGTTCAGGGAGGATACGAGCTGACGCGCTCGGGCGAGGAGATAAAGGTGCTTGAGATCATTGAGCTGATCGACGGACCTGTGCGGATCTCGAAATGTCTCGAATGCGATCACGAATGCTCGCGAAACCCCTGCAAGCTTGATTGCAAGATGCACGTCGCATTTGATGCGATAAACGATAAGCTCATTGAAAATCTCGGCTCTATAACGGTGAGGATGCTTCACGACAAAAACGTGAGTCACGCCGATATAGCCGATATTATAAAAAATTAAAAAATTATTTATTATTTACTTAAAAGGAGATTTTGATTATGAAAAAGTTTGTATGTTCTGTTTGCGGTTACGTTCACGAAGGTGATTCTGCTCCCGAGAGATGCCCTCAGTGCAAGGTTCCTGCCGAGAAGTTTAACGAGGTTAAGGAAGAGGAGAGAATGTGGGCTGCAGAGCACGTAGTCGGTGTTGCTCAGGGTGCTCCCGAGGAGATCATAGAGGGTCTTCGCGCTAACTTTATGGGCGAGTGCACCGAGGTTGGTATGTATCTTGCTATGGCAAGAGTTGCTCACAGAGAGGGCTATCCCGAGATCGGTCTTTACTGGGAAAAGGCTGCTTGGGAGGAGGCAGAGCACGCTGCAAAGTTTGCTGAGCTTCTCGGTGAGGTCGTTACCGATTCTACCAAGAAGAACCTTGAGCTTCGCGTTGAGGCAGAGAACGGCGCAACTCAGGGCAAGTTCGAGCTCGCTAAGATGGCTAAGCAGCTTAATCTCGACGCTATTCACGATACCGTTCACGAGATGGCTCGCGACGAAGCAAGACACGGTAAGGCTTTCGAGGGTCTTCTCGCTAGATATTTCGGCTGATTGATGGGACGCGGTGCGAGGGGGACTTTTCCCAAAAAGTTCCCCTCGCGCACCCCTCAAAAACTTTCAATAAAAAATAAGAAGGGAGATTATTATGAACGATAAGATAAAGGCTCTGCTTAACGAACAGATCAACAAGGAGCTTTACAGCGCGTATCTTTACGTTGATATTGCAAATCATTACGACGAGCTCGATCTCGACGGTTATGCAAATTATTATATGATCCAGGCGCAAGAGGAGCGCGATCACGCCCTTCTGTTCTTAAAATATATGCAGAACAACGGCTGGAAGGTCACGCTTGAGGCGATCGCCAAGCCCGACAAGGCTCTTGAGGGCATTCTCGAGCCCCTTGAGGTAGCGGCAGAGCACGAGAGATACGTAACCTCGCTCATCAACGCGATCTACCACGAGTGCTACGAGGCGAGAGATTACAGAACGATGAAGTTCCTCGACTGGTTCGTTGACGAGCAGATGGGGGGAGAGGACAATGCCGACTCGATGATCAACCGCTACAAGCTTTTCGGAAGCGACCCCAAGGGTCTGTATGCGCTCGATCAGGAGTATGCGGGCAGAGTTTACACTGCACCGAGTCTTGTTCTGTAATTAAAATCGAAACAAACATTTTCTTTCCCGTGCGAATAGAATAAAATTTCGTCGGGAACGATCTCTGATACATATGACAATTAAGGAGGATTTTTCTATGAAATACGTATGCCCCTGCGGATATGAATATGATCCCGCGATCGGCGATCCCGACAACGGCATCGCTCCCGGAACGGCTTGGGAGGATATTCCCGAGGACTTCGTTTGTCCCGTTTGCGGACTTGGCAAGGACGCTTTTGAGGCTGAATAAAACACAAAAACAGAGCATCTATTTGATGCTCTGTTTTTGTGTTATGGAAGTGATTGGCTATAGAATTTTTAGATGAATTTATTGCCATAAAAATCGAAAAACCATATTAAAACAGGGGTTTAGTGGTATAATCGACACTGAGATTTAAAGAATGACAGTGAAGCATACTTGTTGTTTTAGAGTTTTTTCAAGTGTTCTTTTTTGAACAGCTTGAGCTGATATTAATTAAGAGGGATTACGATAGACGATGTCAACCAGACCCTCGTATTCCTCCAGACTGGTCTCACCTGCCAATACGCGCTCCTTTGTATGATTGAGAACAGTCGTCATATCACGCTCGACGATCTCTCCAATCTTTTCGCTGGTGAAATCATCCGACATCAGAATACCACGTATTTCATCGTTGAGCACCATGATCTCGAAAACGCCTATACGTCCAAGATATCCGGTTTGGTTGCAATACGGACATCCGACCGCATCGAACACCTCGGCCTCTCTGTCTATTCCGAGCATATCCATTTCAGCCATGGTGGTCATACGCGCACGCTTGCATTTTGGACAGAGCTTACGGACCAGACGTTGCGAGATCGCGCCAAGCAGGGAATCGGCAACGAGATATTTTGGGATTCCCATATTAATAAGACGGGTAATAACGCCTGCCGCGTCGTTGGTGTGGATGGATGAGAGCACCAAGTGTCCGGTAATAGCGGCTCTTGTTGCTATCTGTGCCGTTTCCTCGTCACGAATCTCTCCGATCATAATGACATTTGGGTCTTGACGGAGGAAGCTTCGCAGCGCTGCCGCAAAGGTTAACTGCGCCTTGGGATTGACCTGCACCTGATTGATTCCGACGATCTCGTTCTCCACGGGGTCTTCAACGGTCATAATGTTGGTATCCTCTTTATTAAGATGACGCAGAAAGGTGTAAAGTGTGGTACTCTTTCCGCTTCCGGTAGGTCCTGTCAAAAGGATGATTCCGTGCGGTCTTGAGATCATACTCATGATGAGCTCGCGCTGCTTTTCTGAAAAGCCAAGAGCTGAAATGTCACTGGAATTGAGCTGTCGGTTATAGATACGAATTACAATCTTTTCACCGTGAATGGTCGGTATTGTTGAAACACGGAAATCGTAAGGAATTCCGTTTACTGACATGCTGATCTTTCCGTCCTGCGGCACGCGGCGCTCTGCGATGTTCAGGTCAGCCATTATCTTGTAGCGCGCCAAGAGAGCCGGGAACATATGAGGCATTAATTCCTCGATTTTGTTCAGCTTTCCGTCGATTCGGAAGCGCAAAAAGATCGTTTTATCAAAGGGCTCTATGTGGATATCGCTGGCTCCGCGATTGATAGCATCCTTCAAAATCGAGTCGCAAAGCTTTATGATCGGCGCGTCAATGGGGGCATCGGCGCTTGCCTCGGTGATATCCGAAGTTGCCTTGGAATAGTCGGTCAGTACAATATCCTGCTGAATTTTGTTGTTAGCATAGTCCAGAATGCGAGCCATTTGAGTGGGTGGGCTGATAATGAATTTCAGTTTCTTTCCGCCATGGATCAAAAGCTCGCGGAATTCCTCAATGCGAAAAGGATTGCACCCCAGAACCGTGAGCTCGTCGCCCTGCATGGAAAGGGGAACGCCTTGATATTCGATCAGCAGGTTTCTTGGATACTTTTTGACGAATTCCAGATTAATCTCGGACAGCTGACAGAAGCGATACTCATAGCCGAGAAAATCCGCAAGAAGTCGGTACAGGGGTTCTTCCTCTATGACCTCGCTCTTGACAAGCTCAAGATATATCGGTGAGCCGGCAGCATCAGCGCGCTCCAGCCATTCGCCGGCAAGCACCTCTGACAATGCTTGCTTTTCAATTAAATAATTTGTAAATAGTCGGTTAAAAATCATTTGACGTTCTCCTTAAATGCTGTTCATCAGCGACATCATTGGCAAAAGCACCGCAAGAATGACCACAGCAACGATCGCGCCGAGGACTAGGATCATAATCGGTTCCAGCGCGGCAATAGCCTTGGCAATGCTGGACTCTACGCACTCATCAAAATAGGAGCTTGTGGAGGTAAGCACTTCCTCGATATTTCCGCTCTTTTCTCCGACGTCTATCATCTCGGTCAACATTGCGGGGAATATCTCTGTTGCAGCCAGGGAAGGCGCGATCCTTCTTCCGCGCTTGACCTCTTCGATCGTGTAGCTGAATTTTTCGCTGAACACTGCATTTCCAAGCATTTTTTTCAGATTTTCCAGACAATCCACCATGTTCATTCCGCTTCCAAGCAGAATAACGAAGGCTTTTGAAAATCTGGACGTGATAAGGTTTTGCTGCACCTTGCCGATCAAAGGAAGGTGGAACATAAGATAGTCTTTGACGTATTGACCCTTCTTGGTTCTGAAGAACAAAAAGATTACAAGCAGTACAACGGCAAGGGCGGGAAGAATTATGAAGATATAGTCCTGCATGAAATTGGAAATATCCATTAAGATCCTCGTGATTTTTGGTATGTCACCGCCGAGCTCGTTGATGGTAGTCTCAAACTGGGGCAAAATGAATAGGGTTACAAACAGAAGTACAACAAAAACCATCACCAAAAGCATAGTGGGATACACCATTGCGGATTTTGCTTTTTTCTTGATCTTTCGGTCGTTTTCATAGTAGTCTGCCATACTGACAAGCACCTTATCCAGCGAGCCGCTAGCCTCTCCGATGGCGACCATGTTAACAAAAAAGCGAGGAAATACCTTAGGGTGCTTTGCGAATGCCTCGGAGAGCAGCACACCGGATTCGATGTCAAAATACACCGACTGCAATACGTTGCTGAAGGGCGTGGAGTATTTTTGTGTGCGGAGGCTGTTGATACAGTCGCCGATAGGAATTCCCGCCTTGACCATAACGGAAAATTGGCGCAGAAAACCAATGACCTCGTCCGGTTTTACTTTGCTACTTACTGCGAAAAACTCATTTTTCTTTTTTTCTTTGATAATTGTTAGCTTGACGGGACAATAGTTATCTTTTTTTAGCTCTGCGCTCAGGCTGATAACGTCGCCCGCTTCACGAATTAAGATCTGCTTTTCGCCAAGCGAATTCAAGACAGTACAACGATACAGAGCCATTAAAGCACCACCTTCCAATAAAAGTCAAGCAACGCATTTCCAAATATCGCCATAAATCCAATGCCAAGCAAGAGGTACGGTCCAAATGCGATCTCGCTCTCTCTGTTCTGCTTGCCTAATTTGATCTTTGCAAGCTCGATCACGCTTCCGAGGAGCGTGGCGATAAGGATCGCGATGAGCAGAGAAAACGCGCCAAGCATTAGTCCTCCGATGCCGACTAACCATACGTCGCCGCTACCGAGAGCGTTGCGTTTCAGGATCAGCTTGGAGATCAGTGCGACAAGTCCAAAAAAGCCAAATCCGAGAGCCGCGCCGCCAAGAAAGCTCCATACGGATTCATTTAAGGCGAGTATGCGGTAAAGGGATACAAAGAGTGCGATAACTCCGAACAAGATCAGAGTAACGTTATAAATATCGTGTGTTTCGTAGTCTATTGCCGCCATAACGAGAAACAGAAAAACGGTTAATAAAAGCGCGATAAAGATCGGAAGATTGGCAAGCGTGTCTCCGTACATCAAATACGCGCCGCAAAATCCAATTCCGCCGAAGATCTCGCATAGCAGGGAGAAAATGCCTATCTTAGCCTTACAGTGCCGACATTTTCCTCCAAGAATCAACCAAGACAAGATTGGAATGTTGTCGTATGGCTGAATGTTTTTGCTGCAGGATGGGCAATATGAGTCAGGCTTGACTATCGACTGTCCCTTGGGAACGCGATATGCGACGACTCCGCCAAAGCTTGCGAAAACAGCACCAAAAATGAATGCAAAAACCGAAATCAAGGGCTTAAGTTCAGTCATTGGTCTCCACCTCCGTTGAAATAGCGGGGACGTAGAGGTCTTCACGAAGGTTCTCAATGCCGCGCTCGGTCAATTTCATATACCGATAGACGACGGAGAAGGTGGAAACGATGGTGAGGCTCATTACAAAGGTTAGGATCATAACGATCGCAAGCACGTAGCCCTTTTGTGTCTTATTCGACATACCGTCCTCCTCCGTAGTTTAAGTTTTCGATAATAGCTCGTCCACTTTCTACATGGCGAATACTGATTATCAGCTCCTCGTATCCGTCAGCGTTAGTGTCAAGATAAGAATAGGATAAGCAATAGATTTGTTCGGTCTGCGACGGCGTGAAGTCGTGACCGTAATAGATCTGCCCCTCGTTTTGAGAGGAGGGTAGTGAGAAATATTCCTTGTCCCAGTCCTTTTTATGCACGTCGCCGTAAAACGCGATGTCGGTGCAAATCATTTCAAAGCGAAGGTATTCCTCCTGGCGTGCGGCGGTCTTACGCATGACAAGGAGCGAGGAGAACATTGCCACCGAGATTATAGAAAACACGGCGATGGCAACCAAAACCTCCACAAGAGTAGTTCCTTTTTTCGTTTTCATAGCGAGCATCCTCATTGCTTTGGATACGTGTTGGCAGTAAGACCGTGTTGCTGTGGAAGCGGGTCGATATGACCGAGATCAATGTTGATCTCCTCATCAGACTCAACGTGGAAGCATTGGATCTTCTTGTGTGCCAATTCGAATTCGTGCTTGGAGATGACCAAGAGGAATTTGGTGATAATATCGCGTTCGTTTTCAAAGGCGAAGTCGAAAACGCTGACAAGCGTCTTGTTGGTGATAAGGGTGAGAGTGCATACCTTTTTGCAAATGTAAAAATTGGCGTAGGTGCCGTTGTAGTTAAGCTCTGTATTATAACGGAAGCCAAACGGTTCAGCTACCTGAATCCTGGTATCGAGCAGCTTCGCAAGCTTCTTAAAAGCATCAATGACGCGCCTGGGCATATGATAGATGCTATAGATATACCCGAGCGTGTGACGGAAAACATTGGTCGCGATAACGTAATTTGGATTGGTTCGGGCGGCCTTTTGTTCCTTGGCAAAAAGGGAGTTTGCTTTCAGGGACCCCATAGGGGGAAGGGTGACGATGCTCTTATAGGTCTCTTCACAACGCAGAAGCAGCGTGATGGGGGGGATTCTTCTGTCCCCTATCTCTCCTTTGATGCGGTTGGCGATCGCTTCTAAATTTTTTGGAATACCGTTCTCCAAAAGATAGTCGTCAAGCTCGATCATTAATTCGCTTGCGGTGGATTTGTTATCGGCGGGGATGTGGAGCTTGAGGTATCCCGAGCCGAAGTTACAGTATTCTATTGTGCAAGTGTTAGTCATGTTCATCCACCTTTCTTAGTTCCCGCCACAAAGCGGTAGGATTCTTTCGGAAAAACTAAATTACAATATATAAAATTCTCGTCGTCCGAGAAATCAATTTTCAAAATTTGGGTGTCCTTCACAATGACCGCGCCATTGTGGGAAAGTGTATTTTCTTCGTCGCTTACAGCGTATTCGGATTGTGGATTGCTCGTATGAGCCTGAGATAAGATATAATTCTTAATGCTTTGTACGTGATAGGTTTCCGCGCCTGTTTGTATAAGCTCGTCAGTGGAGTAGGTGATAAAGAGGGTAGTGCCAACGATCATGGTGATGGCAAGTGTCGCGCAAAGCATAGCGACAAGAAGCTCAACTAACGTTAAGCCTGCTTTTTTCTTGTTTTTGGTTTTCACACCTATCCCTCCTTTGTTTGGAATTATTTGTAATACTGATATAAACCAAGAGCGAGGAAATGACGGCTGTCATCTCCTCGCTTTTAGGTTCAAGATGTTTCCATCTTTATGTTTTGATTAAATTCTGATTAGTTGAGCTCGATAGTAGCTGTAGCACCTTCAGCGTAGGTGTAAGTGATGTCACCGTTTGCATCGACTGTAAAAGTTCCTTTGAGAGCTTCAAAGTCAGGATTTGCATCAAAAGCAGCGGTGAGGTCATCGCCTTCGTTAGCTACAGTGTCATTAGCATAAACAGCGTAAACTCCAGCATTGGCATTGTACTTTACCACATACTTGGTAGAGGTTGCGGGAACTGCTGTGCCTGCTGCATCTGTGGTAGCCTCGGTTGTAACAGTTCCGATAACGAACTCGTTGCCTGCCATAAGATCTGCCTTAATAGCTTCTTCGACCTGAGCAGCTTCTGTCATTGCGTTAGACTCGTTTGCTTTGCTAAGGAAAGCGGTATATCCAACAACGGATACGGTAGCAAGAATTGCGATGATTGCAATTACTACGAGAAGCTCAACAAGGGTAAAACCCTTTTTCTTCATGTTCTTCATGTTTCTTTCTTCCTTGTTAATTATCCAACATAATCCGTTAAATCAACGGCTTCGCCATCTATAGTAACGGTAGATGCAGTAGCAACATCTGCAGTGGATACAGCAAGCGTCAAATCGGACTCTGCACCGTTGAGTTTGAAGGTACAGCCTTCAAAAGCTACATTAGTAGCTGCTCTAAGGTCAAGCATTCTCATTCCGGAACCTTCTTGAACGTTATTTGCCTCAATTGTACAGTTCTTAAATGTCAAATTAGAACCGCCAGCACCGGTCGAGTATGCGTCTCCAGCGTTCATAACGATGGTGGCAAAGGGTTCGTTGGATACTGCATTACCGATAAGTGTACAGTTTTCAAATGTAATATCTACTTTTGACCATACGTTCAATGCTGCCCAACCATCAATTACAGAGTTTTTGATAACAATTTCTACACCGCTATTGTTTCCACCTGCAATATTAAGTGCGTAGTATGCAGACTCGATGTCGCAGTCATCAAGAACAATTTTAACTTTTCCGTTGTTATTAGATAAGTTGAAACCGCGCGCGTATGCTTTTTCGCCTATGTTTTCGATGTTAACGCCACTCAGATTTACTTCAACATCTTCTGTCGCACCCTTAACGTTGAAAGCACTGTTTGCTGAACTATCGTTGCTGAGGTTGGTTTCGGTAGAGATGACTTTGTTGTCACCAACGATCGTTACGGAGTTGGAAACTTCCAGCGCTTCGGAGAACTTAGAGTCGGTCTTGAGAAGAACATAACCCGTGTCGAGAGCCTCTTTCAACTGTTCAGAGTTTTCAACTGCTTCAAAAAACTTCTTGTAATCGGTTTTGCCTTCATACTTTTCAGGGTATGCTACCTTGCCGTCTTCTACGAGAACGATGTATGCCTTGTTGTTGTCTACAACGTAGCCGAAGCTATACTTTTCATAGTAAGCAACGAACTCATCGTTATATCCGTTTTCAATCAAAGCCTTAAAGATGTTAATGGATGTCTGCTCGTCGTTACCCTCTACGATCAAGCTCTCTCCTGCCTGAGCTGCGTCAAGAACTGTGTTCATCTGCGTAACAGCCTGCTGGTCGGCTGACTGGTTAGCCTTCTTGATGAATGCGGTGTATCCGACGATGGATACGGTTGCGAGAACTGCGATGATTGCAATTACTACGAGAAGCTCTACGAGTGTAAAGCCCTTCTTTTTCATGTTGTTTTTCATAACTGGTTGTCCTTTCTATATTTGCTTTACGCTTTAGTAATCAAAATAATTTGTACGATCAATACAGCCGCGGATGCTACGCCGACGGTTAGCCAAGCATACAACGGCGGAATCTTGGTAAGCAGTTTTTCTTTAAACGTACTATTGGTCTTCTTTTCTTTCATATAGATATCCTCCCTTGAAAATTGTCCGACGACATGTCGGGCTGATAAATGTATTATAGTCAAGCGGTAGGTTTTATTCATCATTTCGTCTATCGCAGGACCTGATTAATTATACCACGCAAGGCGTGAATTGTCAATGTTTTTTGGCTGTTTTTTTGCATCAAGTGCGGTTTTTTGTGAAAACTGCAGAAATGAAGTGATATTTTACTTACATTTTTATCATATACACAATGAGCTTGTACCGTGCAACACTTTTTGTAAACACGGAGTCGGTCGTTGCTGCTTCTTTGTTGTTTTGAATGTATGAGGGAGTTATTGACTAATTTTACGAAATATGCTATACTTAACGTGTAAAGTTCAAAGGAGGATTGATCATGTCAACACCGATGTTAATAGGAATTGCGGGCGGTACGGGCTCGGGAAAGTCGACCTTTGCAAACGGACTCAAGAAGCTTTTTCCCGAGGACGTAACAATTATTTCTTACGATAATTACTATAAGGCGCAGGATCATCTCACGATGGAGGAGAGGGTCAAGACAAACTACGACTGCCCCGATGCGCTTGATACGGATCTGCTTGTAAAGCATCTTCGCCAGCTCGTTTCGGGTGAGTGCGCCGACGTGCCGAATTACGATTTCTGCATACACACAAGATGCTCGGAATTTACACGGATCTGTCCGACCCCCGTTATTATAATTGACGGTATTCTGACCTTTCACGATGAGAGATTGCGTGAGCTTTTCGATATCAAGATCTTCGCCGATGCGGATGCCGACGAGCGAATTCTGCGACGACTCCGCCGCGACGTAACAGAGAGGGGCCGTGATATTGACGGCGTTATCAATCAGTACGTAAGCACGGTCAAGGTCATGCACGGGATCTACGTTGAGCCTACGAAAAAGTATGCCGATATTATCATCAACGGAGGCAGAAACACGGTGGCTCTCGATATCGTGGCTTCGAGAATCAAGAGAAAATTGGGAAAATAAAACAAGCCCGGGCGAAACGGAGGCGGACTTGCTTTCATTTTGGGATTTGATTGACGTGCCCGTACCCAGTGTGGTGCGTAATTTCCTTCCTTATTATTGTATATATGATCTGTTTAAATTGCATTTCGAGGCGGTTTTGGAGGTGCGCGAGGCGAAATGCTGCGTTGGTAGAGCGTAACTAAACGATGCGACTTTTTATCATAGAACGTGAAAAAGGGAGCTAAGTCGCTTTAGTTAAGAAAAAAAATAAAAAAAACGAAAAAAACGCTTGACAAATATTAACTGTTGTTGTATAATGAGGTAGAATGGAGGACGAATCTTTACAGTTCGTAGTTCAAAAACACTATATATTCATGAAAGGAACGAAACCATGAAAAAACTGTTACCACTTTTACTTGTGTGCGTTTTGCTTGTAGTCGCTCTGGCTGCCACCGGTTGTAAATCCGATGAGCTTCAGGCACAGATCGACACTAACAACGCAAATGCGCAGACCGCTATCCAGGAAGCGGCACAAAAGGCTGCAGATGACCTCGCTGCTGCGAAGTCTGCTCTGGAAGCTCTGGTTGCAGCAGGTGATAAGGCAAACGCAGACGATCTGACTGCAGCGCTTGCTGAACTCAACGCTGCGATTGATGCTGCAGAGGCTGCTGCTGCTAATGCTGACACCGGCATTAAGACATATCTTAAGGCTGCTGTTGATGCTGCTAAGGCAGAGGCTGCTGATGCCGTTGCTGAGCTTAAGACAGAATTGACCGAAAAGATCGACGCTGCTGTTGCTGCGCTCGAGGATGCTGCTGCTACAGATGCAGAGGCATTGACCAATGCTGTTGCTGAGCTTACCAACGCGATTGATGCTGTAGAGACTGCTGCTGCTGCTGCTGACGCTACTCTTAAGACCGAGCTTGAGGCTGCTGTTGCTGCCGCTGTTGCTGCTCTTAAGACTGAGTTGACCGATAAGATCGACACTGCTGTTGCTGCACTCGAGGCTGCTGATGCTGCAAACACACAGGCATTGACTGATGCTGTTGCTACTCTTAACAATGCTGTTGAGGCTGCAAAGACCGCTGCTACTGCTGCTGACGCTACTCTTAAGACCGAGCTTGAAGCTGCTATTACTGCTGCTGTTGGCACTCTTAAGACCGAATTGACCGAGAAGATCGACGGTGTTGTTGCTGACCTTGAGGCTCTTGATGGCGCCAAGGTTGACAGCGAGGAATATGCCGCTGCAATCGGTGAGATTACGGAAACGATCGACCAGCTCGTAGATGCTTATTGGGACGTGGTTGATACGATTGATATGCTTGACGATACATATGCGACTGATGCAGATGTAGAAGAACTCAATGGTGCTATTGCTGACCTTGAGGAAGCATTGACCGAAAAGATCGACGGCGTTGTTGCTGACCTTGAGGCTCTTGATGCTGCTAAGGTTAACGCTGACGTATATACCGCAAAGATCGAAGAGCTTGAAGGTCTTATTAAGACACTTGAAAACGTTGACAAGGCTCTTGATGATACATACGCAACTGACGCTGACGTAGACGCTAAGATCGAGGCTGCTGTTGAGGCTGCTGTGGCTGCATTGACCGAAAAGATCGACGACGTTGTTGCTGACCTTGCAGATCTTGATGCTGCTAAGGTTGACGTTATCGACTACACGGCAAAGATTGGAGAGCTCGAAGGTCTTATTGAGACACTTACCGGTGTTAACGCGGATCTTGACGAGACATACGCAACTGACGTTGACGTAGACGCTAAGATTGCTGAAGCGATTGAGGCTCTTAAGGATGCTTACATCGCTATAGAGGCATGGAACGGCGCTACCGAGGTTGTTAATGCTGCTCTCAAGGAAATCAAGGATCTCTTTGATGCTTATAGCACTCCTCTTTACGCTGACTACGCTGACGAAATCTCTGCAGCTTATGACGTTGCATGGATTTTGATCGTAAGAGCTGTTGACACTGATGCAGTAGATACTGCAAAAGGAAACTACAAGACCTATCTCGAGGAACTTCCTACTCCCGGTGCTCTCGTATACGAGGCGCTCAAAGCAATTGCTGCAGACGTTGACGGTGTTAAGTGCACCGCGGCTGTAAAAGAAGCTCTTGCAGATCTCAGAGATTCTATAGATGAGCTCATGGCAAGAGATCCTGCTATTGAGGCTGAAATAAAGGGTTACATTCCTGAAGGAGACACAGAGGCAATCAACCTCGATGAAAAGTGCACCGAATACCAGGATAGGTATGATACTCTTAAGGCTGCAGGCGCAGCTATTAAGGCTGATATGGACGCTGTTGTAGCAGCTCCTCTCTCCCTTACTCTCAAGGCTGGCAACGTAGATATCGATGCTGATTACGACGCATGGATCGCAGCAGGCAACGAAGCAACCGAAGTCGACGATTTCGTTGATTCTAAGGCTGCATACGATACAAAGAAGGATACTATCGCAGAGTATGAGACCAAGGGTAATGATCTCAAGGCTGAGATCGACGCTTGGCTCGTAGCAAATCCTGTTGTAGGTCTTGA
>JAZSGD010000283.1:0-3506 GCA_045532555.1 Eubacteriales bacterium
TACTCTTCTCGCGCAGGCATTCGTTCGTGAGGGTATGAAGAACGTGACCGCGGGCGCTAACCCCATGGTCATCCGCAAGGGTATGAAGAAGGCTGTTGACGCGGCTGTTGCGGCACTTGCAGAGAACTGCAAGAAGGTCAACGGCAAGGAGGACATCGCTCGCGTTGGTACTATTTCCGCAGGCGACGAGGTCATCGGCGAGCTTATTGCAGACGCGATGGAGAAGGTTACCGCTGACGGCGTTATCACCATTGAGGAATCCAAGAGCGCAGAGACCTATTCCGAGGTCGTTGAGGGTATGCAGTTCGATCGCGGATACCTCTCTCCCTACATGGTTACCGATACCGATAAGATGGAGGCTGTTATCGACGACGCTCTCGTTCTTATCACTGACAAGAAGATCTCTACTATAAACGACATTCTTCCTCTTCTCGAGCAGCTCGTTCAGTCGGGCAGAAAGCTCGTTATCATCGCTGAAGACGTTGAGGGCGAGGCTCTGACTACTCTTGTACTCAACAAGCTTCGCGGCACGTTTACCTGCGTTGCCGTTAAGGCTCCCGGATTCGGCGACAGAAGAAAGGAAATGCTCCGCGATATCGCTATTCTCACCGGTGGTGAGGTTGTATCGAGCGAGATCGGTCTTGAGCTTAAGGATGCTTCTATCCAGATGCTCGGTCGCGCCCGTCAGGTCAAGATCACGAAGGAGAACACCATTATCGTTGACGGTGCAGGCTCCGCTGACGAGATCAGAGCTCGCGTAGCGCAGATCAAGTCCGCTATCGAGAACACCACCAGCGATTTCGACCGTGAGAAGCTCCAGGAGAGACTTGCAAAGCTTTCGGGCGGTGTTGCAGTTATTAAGGTCGGCGCGGCTACCGAGGCTGAAATGAAGGAAAAGAAGCTTCGCATTGAGGACGCTCTCAACGCTACCAAGGCGGCTGTTGAGGAGGGTATCGTTGCAGGTGGCGGTACTGCTTATCTGAACGCTATTCCCGCAGTTGAAAAGCTGCTTAAGACCGTTGACGGCGACGAAAAGACCGGTGTTAAGATCGTTCTTAAGGGTCATGAGGAGCCTGTTCGTCAGATCGCCGCTAACGCAGGCTTCGACGGCGCAGTCATCGTTGATAAGATCATGAGTTCCAAGAAGGTCGGCTACGGCTTCGATGCTTACAACGAAAAGTACGTTGATATGGTCGGCGCGGGTATCGTCGATCCTAAGAAGGTTACTCGTTCTGCACTTCAGAACGCGGCTTCGATCGCTTCCGTAATTCTTACTACCGAGTCGGTAGTTTCCAATATCAAGGAGCCCGAGCCCGCTGCTCCCGCAGCAGGCGGCATGGGTGGTATGTATTAATTTGGGTTTTATATAGGGGGAAGGGCGAACCTTTTTGGGAAAAAGTGTTCGCCCTTCCCCCTATGACCCCCAACCCACTCCAAAAACCTTCAATAAAAGAATGGTTTTGGAGTGGAGTTTGTCTGTAGCTGTGAGGTTTTTTGGAAAGATTTATGTTTTGGACTTGTAAAATGGTGGGGTTTGTGGTAAAATGAGGTATAAGCTTATTGGAGTTGGATATGGGAAAATTTGACGGAATACTGATATGCACCGACCTTGACGGCACATTGCTTCGATCGGATAGGTCGATCTCGCAGGAAAATCTTGATGCGATCGAATATTTTAAGTCGGAGGGCGGATATTTTACCTTTATTACGGGAAGAATGCCGTATTTTTCTAAAATGGTATACGATGCGGTCGGGGCTAATGCTCCCGTTGGGTGCGTTAACGGCGGCGGTATTTACGATTATGAAAAGGGTGAGTATTTATGGCTGGCGACCTTGTCAGACAGTGTTATTGAGCTTGTGGAGCATGTTGACAAAAACGTTGACGGCATTGGAATTAATCTTAACACACCGGACAAGGTTTATTTTTGTCGAGATAATGCGGCGACCGATGGCTACAGAAAAGCCACGGGCATTCCCAATCTCGTCGCTGACTACAATGATGTGGACGAGCCCTTGGCAAAGATCGTTTTTTGCGACGATAACGAGGAGCATATTTTGCGCGCTATTGAGCTTTTGAACGCTCATCCGAAAGCAGATGAGTTTGATTTTGTACGAACCGAGCGAACTCTTTACGAGATCGTGCCCAAGGGAGTTAACAAGGGTGTTGCTTTGCCGCGACTTGCCGCCGCTTTGGGCATAAAAATGTCGAAGGTCGTGGCGATCGGCGACTACTACAACGATGTTGCGATGCTTCGCGCGGCGGGAGTTGGTATTGCCGTCGCAAATGCGGTCGACGAGGTCAAGGCGGTGGCGGACTATGTCACTGTGAGCAACGAGGAGCATGCTATCGCGAGGGTGATTTACGATATTGAGAGTGGGGAATTGAAATTATAAAAATTCAGGGGCGGATTTCCGCCCTTTTGCTTATTTAAACGGTGGATGAGGATGCACTATAAGATAAACGAAAACCACTTGCGCTTGTGAGCAAGTGGTTTTTAAATGCTTTTGGAAATGGAGTCCAATCTTTTCTTTATATCGTTCAATTCTTTTTTGAGAGCTGCTTTGTTATTTATATTAATGTCATTAACGCCTAAGAGGTAATCACATGAAACGCCGAAGAATTCTGCAAGCTTGATAATTGCAAAGCTGTCGGGGTTTGTTTTTCCTGTTTCGTAGTTTGAAAGAGTGCGTTGGTCGATGCCTGTTGCCGCCGCGACGTCGGTTTGCCGCAGATCGCGGTCTTCGCGCAATTCTTTGATTCTGTGCATATTATCGCCTCCTTTTTTGATTATATCATAAAGACAAGCACGTTTGTCTGTGCCGCAGGCTACGATATCAATGAAACCTGCTCATTGTTGATCTGATTTGGCTTAATTATACCACGATTTTTCTATGACGGGCTTGACAAACTAATAATTTTCGTGTATAATGTCATTGTTACCAAGATATTAGTACAAATGTGCAGATATATCAAAAAATTAGTTGGAGGCCGTTATGAAAAGGACATTAATGATTTGCGTTTCCTTGCTGTTGCTAGTATTTGCTTTTGTGGCATGTGATACTAAAAACGGTGGGGAGATAAAAGAAACTACAGCGGAAACGTCTGTTGAAACTACGATAGAAATGACAGAAGAAACGACAGAAGAAACGACGGAAGAAACGACGGAAGAAACGACAGAAGGAACAACGGAAGAAACAGCGGAAGAAACAACAGAGGAAACAACAGAAGAAACAACAGAAGAAACAACAGCTCCTCATGTTCATTCTTTTGGTGAATGGAATACGATCAAAGCCCCCACTTGTACAGAGCAGGGCGAGGAACAGAGAGAATGTTCTTGCGGAGAAAGGGAAACGCAGAGCCTTGATGCTCTTGGTCATACCGAAGTAATTGACGCGGCGGTTGCACCCACTTGTACCGAAAGCGGTCTTACAGGTGGAAAACATTGCTCGGTTTGTAAAACAGTTCTCATAGCACAGACCCCCGTCGGTGCTCTTGGTCATACCGA
>JAZSGD010000246.1:0-3539 GCA_045532555.1 Eubacteriales bacterium
AAAAATAATCTCTAGTCTGTATATTCATTGTATCACATCTTATTTACCTTGTCAACAGATGTTTATAGTTTTGGACAATACTTCCTAAAATCTAACGCCTTTTCACATTATAAAAAAATTCTGCCGCTTGTGCCAGTCTGCTCTTGACTTGGTAAAAAAAAAGGTATATAATATAGTTGTATATAAGCAAATATCAAAGTTGAGGACAAATTATGGACGAAAACAAGATAAAAAAAGGCGGTATATCTGTTGAGACCGCTCATATATTCCCTATCATAAAAAAATGGCTCTATTCCGAGAAGGATATATTCCTGCGCGAGATAGTTTCCAACGCGACGGACGCGGTCACGAAGCTTTGCCGTCTTTCCTCGCTCGGTCAGTATGACGGAGGAGACGAAAAATACGCGGTCAAGGTTATTCTTGACAAGGATGCAAAAACACTCACCGTATCCGACAACGGAATCGGTATGACCGAGGAGGAGCTTGAAAAATATATCTGCTCTATCGCTCTTTCGGGCGCGCTCGATTTTATTCAGAAGTATGATGAGAACAATCAGAACAACGGAATTATCGGTCACTTCGGACTCGGCTTTTATTCGTCGTTCATGGTTTCGGATACCGTTGAGCTTATCACAAGGTCCTTCAACGGAGATAAGGCTCTGCATTGGGTATGTAACGGTGCGGGCGAGTATGAGATAGACACCGCCGAGAGAGAGAGTCACGGTACAGACGTGATAATGCACATCTCCGATGAGGAGGCGGCTTATCTTGATGAAAGCAAGATAAAGGAGATACTTGAAAAGTACTGCTCGTTTATGTCGGTTGACATATACTTTGAGGTGGCTGACGATGAGACCGACGATTCCGGGGAAGCTTCCAAGCCTATCAACGAGACCTCTCCCCTTTGGCTCAAGAACGCCTCGGAATGCACCGAGGAGGAGTACGCGGAATTTTATAAAAAGGTATTCCATGATTACAGAGAACCGCTTTTCCACATACATATAAACGCAGATTACCCGCTTAATTTCAAGGGTGTTCTCTATTTCCCGGCAAGGATCAACGAATACGAGTCCTACGAAGGACAGGTGAAGCTGTTTTACAATCAGGTGTTCGTTGCAGATGACATCAAAGAGGTCATTCCCGACTTTTTGTTGATGCTAAAGGGCGTGCTTGACTGCCCCGAGCTTCCCTTGAACGTTTCGAGAAGCTATCTTCAGGATAATGCGTATATTAAAAAGGTTTCTTCGCATATAGTCAAGAAGGTTGCCGACAAGATATGCTCGCTTTGTAATATTGACCGAGAAAAATATGAGAAGATATGGAAGGATCTGAAAATATTCTTCGAATATGCCTCCTTGCGAGATAAAAAGTTCTACGATAGAGTGAAATCAGCCTATCTGCTTGAGTTGACCGACGGCACCTATATGACCGTTGACGAATATCTCAAGGATTGCGAGGAAAAGCACAAGGGTAAGATCTATTACACCAATGATAAGGCTCTGCAGGCTCAGTATATCTCTATGTTTGAGTCGGAGGGCGTAAAGATCGCCGTGCTCGAGCACCAGCTCGACACCCAATTCATATCTATGTGTGAAATAAACGACAGTGAGGTTAAATATGCCCGAATCGACTCCGACGTCGTAGATATGCTCAAGGGTGACGGAGCTTCAACCGATAACGAGGCGTTGATCGCACTCTTCAAGGAATCTGTCGGCAACGATAAGCTCGAGGTGAAGCTCGAGGCTCTCAAGGACGAGAGCGTCCCTGCTCTGATCACTCTTTCAGAGGAATCGCGTCGCATGGAAGAAATGATGAAGATGTATGCGAGTATGGGAATGAATATGGGTGCAGATTTCCCCGTTGAATACACTCTTGTACTCAACTCTAATTCTGATCTTATAGCGAAGCTTGAGTCAGTAAATCAGACAGATTCGGAGAAAGCAAAGCTTATGGCTCTTGAGATATATCGCTTGGCTCTGATGTCGCAGAAGCGTATGTCGGCAGACGAGCTAAAAGCCTTTCTCGCCGATAGCTTTAGGCTTTTGGGTATGCTGTAATGGGACTTATATATTCAAATATCCCCGAGCTTGAGGGTAGCAACACGGAGATAGTGCTGACTAACTTGTCTGAGCTCGAAGGCGATATAGAAATTGTAATTGAAAAACGCTTGGCACATCTGTCCGAGCTTGCTGGCGCTATATTGCGCGACGGCGATGATCCCGATATTGTAAAAAGTATTTTACTTTCAATAAAATCCGAGGGTAATGCGGATTCGGGTAATATTATTGAGGAAAACAGATCCGCCGCCGATGCCGTATTTTCAAGAATGTCTCTTGTAGAGAGATTGACCTTGTTCAAGGAGGTGCTCGGATCGGGAGGTATTAACAAGAAAAGCTTTGTAAAGTATATTTCCCCCGAGACCGATGCGACAATTTCGGAGGACGCTGCGGAACGAATAGCATATCTTAAGAATTCATATAACGACGTCGCTTATATGCAGTTCTCTGCTCTGTTTTCGTCTCCACGAGCAGCTTATTTTACAAGCGTTAGTGACGTATGTGAAAGTGTATATAACGGCAGTTGTGAGTATTGTATTTTGCCGGTTGAAACGTCGTCGGACGGAAAGCTTCTGTCATTCTACGAGATGATCTTGAAATACAATCTCAAGATCACCGCTGTATACGATCTTCATGGTGAAGAAGGATATACGAGGTATGCTCTGATCGGCAAGCGATCAGCGTTTCATAATCCATCTGTACGATCCAAGGCAAGAAACAGATATTTAGAATTTGTTATGTCCGAGACCGATTCGGTGTCGCTTGAGGATCTGCTCTGTGCCGCTAATTTCTGTTCGCTCAAGCTTTGCAGAATTGATACGCTGAATGCTCATTCGTCTGCCAAACGAACGGGAGCGTACGTCTGTCCCGTATTCCGTGCGGATGGCGCGGATCTTCAAACGTTTTTGATGTTCCTCGCGATCGACTGCCCCGACTATATCCCCGTCGGGTTATATATGCAAATATAATTGAATAAACATAACAAGGAAGGAAAAAATTATGAAACACTACACCTACAAGCCTCACGGAGTTTGCTCTCGCCAGATCGACATCGATCTGGAGGATGGCATCATTAAAAACGTAGCGTTCACGGGCGGCTGCTCGGGCAACACTCAGGGCGTTTGCGCGCTTATCAAGGGTATGTACGTTGACGAAGCTATTGAGCGCCTTCGCGGCATTCACTGCGGTCCGAGACCTACCTCCTGCCCTGATCAGCTCTCTATCGCTCTTGAACAGGCAAAGGAAGCATAATCTAAATTAATAAAAAATCTTGAAAGGATGAATATCGATGAGTTACCTGGATAATTACAAGCTTTGGTTGAACTCTCCCGCAATTACCGAAAAAGAAAGACAAGAGCTCCGCGACATTGCGGACAATGATGATGAAATAAAGATCCGATTTTCGTCAGGCCTGACGTTTGGTACCGCGGGTTTGCGCGGAACTATGAAAACGGGAATGAACGCGATGAACGTTTATACCGT
>JAZSGD010000066.1:0-4083 GCA_045532555.1 Eubacteriales bacterium
AAGAATTGAGTATAATTTTCATATTTCGCCGCACCGCCAAGGCTTACGTGACAAGAGTTTTTGTCAAGTCCCTCGCTTTTGTGGTAAAGCTCGAAGGCGGTGTCGCAGTGTGTGTCGATTAAAGATAATTTCATAGCCTTAATGTAGCTTTCTGCCTCTTGCATCAAAGGCGTTTCTTATGTGGTTGATCTTAAGCACGGTCGGAGTTTTGAACTCACTTTGCGATTCAAGCAGATAGACCTCTATAACGTCGATTCGCGGTTGCTTTGTCACGTAGTTTTTTAAGAGATAATCCTTGACCGCCTTGACCGTGTTGCCGCGTTTTTTATAGTCGACCGCGCGACCGGGCGTGCCGTATCCGTTTGACTCGGGATAGAGGCAGGAGCGAGTTTTCACCTCAACGAATACGATAAATTCATCGTCCTCGGCGACTATGTCAAGCTCGTTTCTCGAAAAATGAAGATTTCTGCCGATGATCCTGTAGCCGTTTTTCTCAAGAAAGTCGACTGCAAGATCCTCTCCAAGCCGACCGAGCACTTGCTTGTCGGTCTGCATTATTTCTTCTCCTCGTCGAGAAATCTGATAAATTTCTTTCTGTGAATAGGGGAGGGACCGTACTTGCGGAGCGCGTCCATGTGCTCCTTTGTGCCGTAGCCCTTGTGCTTTGCGATCAGATACTCGGGATATTCGCGGTCAAGCTCCTCGCAGACGCGGTCTCTCGCCACCTTTGCAAGAATCGATGCCGCCGCGATGCTCATGCTCGTCGCGTCACCCTTGACAACCGCCATCGCGGGAATCTGAAAGTCACGCGCTACGTTGCCGTCGATGATCGCGAAATCTGCCTTGACTGAAAGACCGTCGATAGCACGGCGCATAGCGAGCAGATCCGCCTCAAGTATGTTCAGCTCGTCTATCTCCTCAACGCTTGCGGAGGCTATACAGTAAGCAATAGCCTCTTGGCAGATAACGTCAAACAGCTTCTCGCGCTTCTTCGCGGTAAGCTTCTTGGAGTCGTTGAGCCCCTCGATCACAAGACCGTCGGGCAGAATGCACGCCGCCGCGTATACGGGCCCGCAAAGAGGACCGCGCCCCGCCTCGTCGATTCCGCAGACTACCGCATATCCCTTTTCGTGAAGGGAAGTTTCTATTGAATAATCAGGCATTTTGTCTACCTCTCGTAAGCTAAAATATTATTCTGTGATCCTATCGAGCGTGATACGTCCGAGCTTTGCCGCGCGGAACTCGTCAAGCAGCATGTCTGCAGTGCGCTCGGTGTTGATCTCGCCGCCCGAGATCAGAAAACCGCGCTTTTTACCGATGTAGCAAAGTAGATCGTAGTCGTTCATATCCGCGAAGCTCGAGATCTCCCCAAGCTTGTATCGTGTAGCAAGCAGCTCGGGATAAAGCGTCCTCATACGGTTGCAGTAGACAATCGCAAGCTCCTCGATCTGAACGACGTCGTCCTTTATCGCGCCGGTCAGGGCGAGATTTTCACCCACTGCTCTGTCCTCAAATTTGGGCCAGAGAATACCGGGCATATCCATAATGTCAAGTCCTATTCCCGTGGAGAACCATTGCTTATCTCTCGTCACACCCGGGCGATTTTCAACCTTTGCCTTTTTGCTGCCCGAGAGCTTATTGATAAGAGTTGATTTGCCCACGTTGGGAATGCCCAGAACCATAGCATAGATGCGGCGGTTCATACCCTTGCTTTCGTAGCGCTCGAGCTTGTCGTGAATCAGCTCCTTGATCGCGGGGAGTATTTTGGAAAGTCCCTCACCTGAAAGACAGTCAACGAGAATACAAGAAGTGTTTGCGGTACTGTAATATTCCTGCCAGAGCTTGTTCTGTGCAGGATCGGCAAGCGACGCCTTGTTGAGAATGATAAGTGAAGGCTTGTTTTCGATAAGCTTTGTGATCTCGGGATTTCTGGAGGAGTGGGGAATGCGTGCATCGAGTATCTCAATAACGACGTCAACGTTTTTGAGATTTTCCGATATCATTCTCCGAGTTTTCGCCATGTGCCCGGGAAACCACTGTATCTGTTCAGATGGCATAGATAGTCACCTCAATTTCTAAAAATGATCAGTTAAAAAGAGTAAAAGGGGAAAGCCGCATAATTGCTTTACCGAGAATAGCATCCTCGTCAACGAAGCTGACGAGATAAGCGCGCGAGTCGGTCGAGTGGTTTCGGTTGTCGCCCATAGCGAATACCTTTCCCTCGGGGACAGTCGCGATAAACCAAACGCTGCCGTCACTCTCGGTGTGCATAAATTCTTTTTGGAAGTCGCTTCTTATCGAGTATTTTCCACCGTCAACGTAAGCGTAGTCCTCCTCGATAAGCTCTCCGTCAACGTAGACCTTGCCCTCGGTTAGATTGATCTTGACCTGTTGACCGCCAAGTGCAATCACTCGCTTAACAAGAGGCTGAGTGTAGTATTCGTTTGAAAGGTGGAAAACGATTATATCGCCATGCTTTGGAGTATAGAAAAGATTGGTCGTGACCAGCCGCTGTTCGTGTTTGAGAGTCTTGTTCATAGAGTTTCCGTCGACCCTGCAGATTCGAAAGCAAAAGGTAAATACGAGCAGGACCGCAAGCACGGAGATAGCAAGCACCTCGACATAGTCGAAGATCGACGCTAAAAATCCCGATCTTTCCTTTTTGGGAGTCTCGTTTTGCGGCTCTTGATTTGTAATGGGTTCGTTGTTCATAAAGATCTCCGATCCGCCGTTATGAACGGCGGTAATTTATTTTTCTATGAGTAGATTCATCAGTCCGTGACCGTGAGGCACGTAAAGTCCCGTTTTTGCCGCCTCGTCTTCGGAGAACGTCGCGCAACCGACCTTTTCCTCCTTTGAGGAGTAGATCATAAAGGGCACGGGATCAATCGTGTGTGTACGCAAGCGAGTGGGCGTGGGATGATCGGGAAGGATCATGATCTTGAAATCCTCGCCGCAGTTTTTCAGATATTCGTAAACGGGAGCAAGGATCTTACCGTCGATCAGCTCGATCGCGCGAACCTTGTTTTCAACTTCGGCACGGTGACCGCACTCATCGGGTCCCTCGACGTGAATATAAACGTAATCCGCACCGTCTTTGAAGGCAGAGATCGCCGCCTGCGCCTTGCCGTCGTAGTTGGTGTGTACGTTGCCCGTAGCACCCTCGACGTCGATAGATCTCATTCCCGCGCACAGACCTATACCCTTGATAAGATCGACCGCCGAGATGACTGCCGCATCAAGTCCCCACTTGTCCTTGAAAGAGGGAAGCGCGGGCTTTTTGCCGGGGCTCCAGAGCCAGATCGAGTTTGCAGGACGAAGACCGCGCGCGCGGCGCGCCTCGTTTACGGGATGATGATTGAGTATATCCCAGCTTGCGCGCATCAGCTCGTAAAAGACCTTTCCGTCCTCACCCGAGGGCAGATAATTCTTTATAGGCTGACCGAGAATGTCGTGCGGGCGCATAAAGTTATAAGTATCGCAGCCGCCCTGCCAAAGAATGCAATGACGGTAGCTGACACCCGTGTAAAAGCGTCGGATCTCATTTCCAAGCGCCTTGTCGAGAGCCTTGATAAGCTCGTCGGCCTCGGCGGTCGTGATCTCATCGGCGCTGTGGTCTAACATTATTTTATCGTCGTAATCACCCTCGTCGGAAAGAGTTACGATATTGCATCGGTAAGCGACCTCGTCCTCCTTCATCTCAAGACCCATACTGACCGCCTCGAGAGGAGAGCGACCCTTGGAATAGACTTTGGGATCAAAGGAAAGTATTGCCATATTTGCCGTGTCGCTTTCGGGCACCATGCCCTCGGGCACGTTGGAGACCAAGCCGACCGTCGAGCACGCACAGAGCGCATCTGTATTTGGCTTGCATGCAGCCTCCATAGGAGTTTTGTTGCCGAGTGCTTCTATTTTTTCATCTGCCATTCCATCGGGGATCAGCACGAGATATTTCATAATTTTAACTTCCTTTCCGTAGGAAAAATGAAAAATAATACTACATCATACATTATACCACGACCAAGCCCAGAAAACAACATTTTTTTCGTTTTTTCTGATATTTTTACTATAATGATAAATATA
>JAZSGD010000128.1:0-8080 GCA_045532555.1 Eubacteriales bacterium
TCCATATACGGAAAGATGTTCATCTCCTCATTTCTTCTCACGCTCTCCCAAAGACCTATAGTGAACTCGGGCGACGCTCCACGGAAATTGCTGTCGCGAACTATCCTGCGGCAAAGTCTTATAAAATCGGGATCAAATACGACACCGCCTATCTCGATCGGGCTCTCGGGTCTGACTCCGAGGACCGCACCTCCGTGCGCCTCAATGATCGACAGTACCGCAGGATAAAGCACCTGAATCCCCTCAAATAGCAGAATATCGTCGTCATCAAGCTCAACGTCCGCCCAACTGCCCCTGTCGCCGCTGACAAAATCAAAGATAGGCTTTTTAGCCCTACCCTTCGCGAAAAGCTCGTCAACAAATCTGCCGAGTAGCTCGGTATCAAGCGTATCGGGAGAATCGAAATCCAATTTTTCGGGATCCGCGCCCACAAGACTGCTGCGCGAAAACTGATCCTTGAAAAAGTCGTCAAGCGAGACCGTTACTACTCTTTTTTGCTCGTCACCGAGATAAGCCAGGAGCTTATTCGCCGCAGTTGTCTTTCCCGAGCAGGTAGGACCCGTCAAGCCGAGCACTCTCGAGCTGTTCTTCTGGCAAAGAGCCCTTACCGACTCTGCGAGCAGCTCCTCAAACTCTCTGTCGCATTGAGTAATAAAATCCTCGTTTATTTTTGCAAATCCCTGTTTATTGATACGTTTTTCAGTTGCCATATATCCTCCATAACTCTAAAAATAAGTGCTCGGAAACCAACGGCCGTCTCAAATTCGTCAGCAACAGAGATCGGCTGCACAGCCGTTTATACTAGTCCGTGCTTGATATAAAACTCACGCGCGGCGTTAAGCTTTTCCTCGGTCTTATCCTCGGCAAGATATTCGTAGGGGTATTTCTGATTGAAAAATCTTTCAATCGTCCGCTTTTCTTCACCCTTCGGTGCAATGTCAACGAATTTCGATACCGCGCCCGCGCCTGCGGCGAATATCGAGTGAAGCTCCTCCATCATGTAAATATTGTAAAGTCCCTTTTTGCCGTCAAGGCAGAAGCCCACGTTCTCATAATTTCCAACGGTATTCTTCTGACGGTACATATAGTAAGGCTGATAGCCCTCGTGCTGTGCCTTGATCTGCGAGTAGTCAACGCACTTTCCAACGTCACCGCCGCGTACCGAGTAGATGTGACTGAAATTCTTGAGCGCATCACTCGCCTTCTTTACGCTGAAGGTGTGCACCGTAATGTTCTCGGGGCGAAGTGAAACGATCTTATCGTAGGAAGCCGAAAAGCTTGCAAATTTATCTCCGGGCAGCCCCGTGATAACGTCGGTATTTATGTTTGCGATTCCCGAATTACGAGCAATATCGTAAGCTCTCAAAAAATCGTCGGCTGTATGTGAGCGACCAATGATGCGCAAAACGTCGTCGTTGAGCGTCTGCGGATTTACACTGATACGATTGACACCGTGCGCCATAGCCACACGCATCTTTCCCTCGGTAATGGTGTCGGGTCTTCCCGCCTCCAAGGTATATTCTTCCACAGTCGAAACGTCAATATTCGCCTCTACCACGGATAAAAGCCAGGCAAGCTGAGTCTCGTCGAGTATCGTGGGAGTACCTCCACCTATGTATATGGTCTTAACCGTGAGACCAAGCTCCTTGATAGTATCAAAGGTGCTGTTTATCTCCTTACCAAGCGCAACGAGATAATCGGGTATCGTCGAAAGCAGCTTTTTAGAAGTATATGAGACGAACGAGCAATATGCGCATCTCGTCGGGCAAAAAGGTATTGATATATATACACTGCAAGCCTTTGGCTCGACCTTCTGAACAAGCTCCGCCTCATTGAGCGCGACCTCGGTAGCAAGCGCCGCCTTTTTGGGAATAACGAAGTAATCGTTGACCAAAGCCTTTTTGACTCTTGTCTTCGACATTCCGCTTGCAAAAAGCTCGGTAGCCACCTTCGAGGGACGAACACCAACAAGCATTCCCCACGAGGGTCTATAGCCGATGACCTCGCTACACACCGACAGCACCGCATCACCCACGGCGATCTTTTTTAGTCTATCGTACGTAATATCCTCGCGAATAGGATATACCTTTTCGCAATTCGCGAATTTTTCTTCAAGCGTCAATTCAGCGCACACCTTAACTCCTGTCTCGGTCTCCTCAAGAGAAAGCGTCAGCTCGGGCGACGCGACCTCGGGATCCGTCGGCACCTTGTCAGAAAATTTCTCTCCAGGGAAAAATATCATACAAAGAGTCTGAACGTAATACGCGTTTATATTTCCGCTTATGTTTAGTTTCATTTTCCTATTGTCCTTCCCTGCAGGCACTGCCTGCACGATCCGTGTATTTTAAAGGGTAACACGATGGCAAAGAGTGTCTCTTATGCCTTTTTCTTTTTCAGAACCTCGCTGTCCATAACTATGGTAACGGGCCCGTTATTAATAAGACTTACTTCCATGTGTGCGCCGAACACTCCGCAACCAACGTGGCGGAGCTCGGCAGCCATAAGTCCTTTGAAATATTCGTAAAGTCTGTCCGCCTCGGCAGGAGGAGCCGATTCAAGATAATCGGGGCGGTTGCCGTGCTTGTAATTAGCCATCAAAGTAAATTGAGATATAACGAGCGCCTCGCCGTCGATATTTTTGACAGAAAGATTCATCTTGTCATTCTCGTCGCAGAATATTCTCAAATTACATATCTTGGTCGCCAGAAGTCTTGCATCCTCCTCGGTGTCGCCGTTCGCAACACCCAAAAGAATCATCAATCCTTCCGCGCACTCTCCGACTACCTGTCCGTCAACACTGACACTCGCACTCTTTACTCTTTGCAATACTGCCTTCATTATCCGTAAAATCCTTTATATAAACTTTTTTGACCGATCACGAGAAGCCTCTCGCCACGCTCTCAACACCGTTCAGCGAGCGCAATCTCGAAACGATCGAATCGTAATGCTCGATATTCTTGCAGCTTATCTTCAAGGTGATTATACATCTGCCGTTGTTTCTCTTCTGCGAATTGACCTGAAGAATAGAAACCTTCATATCGGCAAGCGCGACCGCAATATCTGCAAGCATACCAACTCTGTCCTCTGTAAAGAGCTGAAGCAACGCCTCGTAAACGCTTCTTGAGGATCCGTTGTCCTGATCCTCCCAATAAGCGACCTTCCAGCGATCTTTATTTTCGTCGTTCTTCATGCCCTCGATAACGTTAGGACAATCCTTCTTGTGTATCGATATACCGTAGCCCTTGGTAACAAATCCGACGACGTCGTCTCCGGGCAAGGGATTACAGCACTTTGCGAACTTGACCAGACAGCCCGCCTCACCGTCAACGACTATACCGCCGTTCGACTTGAGATGCTTGGGCTTCTGGCTCTTTTGAACCATCGTCTCCTCTGTAACGACAGCAGGTTCAGCGTTCACCACAGTCAGCTTGGATATCTCTTCCTTGAGTTTGTTCGCAAGCTTGTTAAGTGCAACACCTCCGTAACCGACGGCATTATAAAGATCGTCGGCACTCGTAAAGCCGATTCTTTGCGCCACAACGGCAACCATATCGTTCTTCTGCTGATCACTGAGCTTAATATTGTATTTTTTAAACTCGCCGTCAAGAATAGCGCGACCAAGCACGATGTTCTCGGGTCTCGACTCCTTCTTAAACCACTGCCTTATCTTCGATCTCGCCTCGCTCGTCTTGACAATGTTCAGCCAATCTCGGCTCGGTCCCTTGGTGCTCGACGATGTAAGAACCTCGACAATTTCTCCATTCTGAACCGTGCGGTCAATAGGAACGATCATGCCGTTGATCTTCGCGCCGATCATCTTGTTTCCGACCGCGGAGTGTATAGCATAAGCAAAGTCAATTACCGTAGCACCCTGCGGCAGAGGGATTATATCACCCTTGGGAGTAAACGCAAACACCTCGTCGTGCAAAATATCGGTCTTGATCGCGTCCATAAACTCGTCGGGATCGCGCGTGCCGTCCTCGGTCTCGATAAGACGCGATATCCACTCAAGCTTCTTGTCCAGCTCCTGCTTAGAGGATGCGCCGGACTTATACTTCCAGTGCGCCGCGATACCGTACTCCGCAATATGATGCATCTCTCGGGTTCTTATCTGAACCTCGAAAGGAATACCCTCGCGTCCGATGACCGTGGTATGCAGGGATCTGTACATGTTGGGCTTAGGAGTTGAAATATAATCCTTGAAGCGTCCGGGAAGCGAGTTGAACATCTCGTGAATGATACCGAGCGTAGCATAGCACTCAAGCTCGGTGTCAACGATAACACGCAACGCGTAAAAATCGTATATCTCATCGAAGCTCTTGTTCTGATTGTACATCTTTTTGTACACGCTGTAGACCGTCTTTATTCTTCCCTCAAGGTAGAAATTAATACCATTCTCGTTGAGTTTGTCAGAAATGATTGATCTGATATGCTCAATCAGATTAAGGCTCTTTCCGTATTTGCCCTCGATATCGTTTCTGACCTCGTTATATCCAATCGGGTCAAGATGCTGAAGACTGAGATTTTCAAGCTCCTGCTTGATCTTCTGCATACCGAGTCGGTGAGCAAGGGGGGCGTATACGTGCATTGTTTCAAGCGCAGTAAGTCTTCTCTTGTTCTCTTTTTTCGCATCAAGAGTCCTCATATTGTGAAGTCTGTCGCAAAGCTTGATGAAAATAACTCTGACGTCCTTCGACATAGCGAGCAGCATTCTTCGGAGATTCTCGATGTGCTGCTCTTCTTTGTCCTCGATCTCAAAGTAAACGAGCTTCGTAAGACCGTCAACAAGCAGAGCCACCTCGGGTCCGAAAAGCTTTTGTATTTCTTTAAGATCAGTCTTGTCGGAGCAGTCCTCGACCGTGTCGTGAAGCAAAGCCGCACATATCGAGTCGGTGTCAAGCTCGAGGCTTGCAACTATTTCCGCAACTGCCAAAGGATGCGAAATATACGGCTCACCGCTTGCGCGGAACTGTCCGACGTGAAGCATTGCCGCATACTCGTATGCTCTTTGTATTTTTTCAAGGTCATAATTCTTTCCCGTGACCCTGAGCAGATCTATCAGCTTTTTAGCTGTAAAATCATTCGTTTGTACCGTGTTGTTGTCCATAAAGATCCCGTGCCTCCCCCACTATTGCGAAAGAGCCCTCTAATAAAAAATTTATCTATCCAACCTTAAGCTCCGCATTGATTACAAAGTCGCTTATAGGTCTCGGATGTTTCAATATTGGTTTTTGCGGCATTTTTATACACTTCTACCGAAACGACCTCGCTCGATTCCTCAGAAACGCCGCAAACGTTTATATCTCCAAGAATCGAGATTGCAAAACGAAGCTTGGGGTAGCTTACGTTTATTCGTGAACGCTCAAAAAGCTGTGAGCGAAGCATTCTGTAAGTGAATGAGGTATGTCCACTCATGTTTTCGTACTTGAAGAAGCGGTAAAGCTCGGCTATATCGGCTCTCGTCGGCAGAATGTCCTCGTCACAGGAAAATTCAGCACCGTCAAGTATCTCGTGGTATCTTTGGAACTCCTGATCGTATTCTACCTCACATTCATCAGAGAGCTTTATATCCTGAACGACGAGCTGTACCGTAGATACTCCCCTGAACTCGTTTATGTTCATCTGGCAGATCAGATCGACCTTTTCACCGGGGTAAAAATCAATTGAAGAAGCAGGCATACCGAAGCAGACCGCCTGGAAATTGCGATTCCCCGAACCCAAAAGCAGCTTCGAGTGCTTTCCTGCGCCCATCGAAATGACCTTGTTGAGTGTAAGCCCTTTGACGAGAAATACAGGCGTGGGGTTCGCAACTCCAAAGGGTTCCAATACCGCAAGCTCGTTAGCCAAGGAAAGTTCAATCTCATCGCTATGTATCTCGCAATCGACCTCATACTTAATGCAGGAAAGGTCCTCGGTCAGATGTTCTCTGGCGTATTCGTTGATCCTCTTTCTGAACTCGTCAAGATTACATCTCATAACCGAAAGTCCCGCCGCCAGCTCGTGACCGCCGAAGCGAACGAGAAGATCACGGCAGTAATCAAGAGCTCCAACGAGATTCATTCCCTTTATAGAGCGACCCGATCCTTTTCCAACATCGTCAAGACTGCTGTATCCGCGCGTTGCGCCGTCGAACGAAATAAGTATCGAGGGCAGACCGTATTTTTCGGTAATTCTCGAGGAAACTATACCGATAATTCCCTGCTGCCAGGTGTCGTCATCAAGCACGATAACGCGATCGTTCTCAAAATCGTGCTTCTCCTCAATAGTCTTATATGCCGCCTCGGCAATAGCGTTCTCTTCTTTTTGTCTCCTGAGATTTATCTGACAAAGCTCATGTGCCTTCTCTGCAGCCTTCTCCTGGTCCTCCTCAAGTAAAAGCTCGACAGCCTTTTGTGCAGAGCTGATCCTGCCCGCCGCATTGATTCTCGGAGCAAGAGCAAAGCCGATAAAACCGGCATTCATCTTCTTCTTTTTCGCCTTTTCGGGCTCTCCAACTACAGGACGTGCAGTCCCCGACGGAGCACTCGCCGCCTCGATGAGTGCCGAAAGACCGACCCTCTCGGTCTCGGAAAGCTCGGCAAGTCCTCGCTTAACTATTATTCTGTTTTCGTCAATCAGCGGCATAACGTCGGCAACCGTGCCGATAGCCGCAAGATCGGAATACTCTGCAAACACGCGCTCAATACAAGACGTTTTATCCTCATCCTCGCAACGATTGAGCTCACAAGCGCAAATCATCTTAAAAACGACACCAACACCCGCCAACTCCTTGAAGGGATACTCGCAATCGGGTCTGTGGGGGTTGACTACTGCACAAGCAACGGGCAGCTCCGCGTGACACTCGTGGTGGTCGGTTATTACCATCTCCATTCCAAGCTCGCGCGCGTAATCTGCCTCTGCATTAGCCGTAATACCCGTGTCGACCGTTATGATAAGCTGTGTGCCCGATTTTTTCAGATTTTCAAGGGACATAGTCGAAAGACCGTACCCCTCCTTGCTTCTTGAGGGAATGTAATAATCAATATCCGCGCCACGCGACTTCAGATACAGATATATCAACGTCACCGCGGTAACACCGTCCACGTCGTAATCACCGTAAACGGTTATCTTCTTTCCCCTCTCAAGTGCCTCGTTAATGCGGCGCACAGCCTTGTCCATATCCTTCATAAGATAGGGATCGTGAGCCCTTTCAATAGACGGAGCTAAAAAGCTCTCGACCGACAAAGCGGTCCTGTACCCTCTGTTGTATATAAGCTTCGCCGCCACCTCGGATATACCGTTTTCCGCCGCGATAGCCCCGATCGCGCTATCAACGTCACTATTTCCCGGCGTATACCTCAGCGACCAGACCTTTTTCTTTTCACTTAAATTCATTTCAACTCCAAAACTCTATATAACCAAAAATTATTTACAAAATCAGGTCAGATTGCCGAAAACAAATCTCTTCGGCAATCTGAAAAAATCTTATCGAATAGCCGCTTATTCAAACGGCTTGAATCTTGAGGCGATAGCCATCGCCACCTTAACGCCGTCAACCGCGGCGCTCGTAATACCACCGGCATATCCCGCACCCTCCCCGCAGGGATAAATGCTTTTTTTACCAATGGCTCTCATATCCTCTCCGCGTAATATCCTCAGCGGAGATGAGGTTCTCGTTTCCGCACCCGATAAAAGCGCGGGATCCGAGGCAAATCCTTTTATTTTTTTGTCAAAAGAGGCAAGACCGTAACGCAACGAATCGCAAACAAAGGACGGCAACACGTCATCCATAGAGGCTACCTTGAAATTATTGCCTCCCATATAGGTCGGAAATACTGAACTTGGTTCACTTCCCGATCTTTTATTCATAAAATCTTCAACGGTCTGTACGGGAACTGCATATCCGCCTCCACCCGCCGCAAAGGCACGGCGCTCAATCCGTCTTTGGAATTCTATCGCTCCGAGAGCAAGACTTCCGTCTACCGCTTCGTAATCCTCGACTCTCACCGAAACCGCAACCGCGGAGTTTGAATTTTCACCGTCACGGGCAAAATGGCTCATTCCGTTGACGACTACTCCGACCTCCTCGCTTGCCGCCGCG
>JAZSGD010000112.1:0-16186 GCA_045532555.1 Eubacteriales bacterium
TATGCCCAACGGCGACCCTGCCGCGTTCGACAAGGCGGAGGATGGAAGTCTGATCTATTATTTTGACCCCGCCCGCGTAGTCGAAGCACCCCCTGAACAGTGGTATTTTCCCAGAAGCCGCAAGGAGACCAGAGCTCTTGATAGCGGCACGGAAATAGAAAGAATGAGCATCAAGCGCGCCGCATCCTGCGGATATTACACCCGAGAGAGACTTGGTCAGATGCACTACGAGGTAGTCGAGGAGCCCGTCGCGTTCACCGTTAAGGGTGACGGCACCACACTCTATTTTTACGACAAAAAGACGGCAGTTCGCCTGCCGCTTGCCTGCGTCAAGTGTGGCAAGGACGTAAGATATCGCAAAAAGCTCTGCCGCGCGTGCTACGAGGAGGAGCTTGCAATCCGCAGAGCCGAGGGAGATATTCACAGAAACGCATATTACGGAATGGATCGTAAGAGGGTACTCTTTTTCGATCTTGAGCTTACGGGTGTTTACGACCACGACGAGATAATTTCAATTTCGATCGTCGACGGAGAGGGAACGGTTATTATGGATACCCTCGTCAAGCCCGCACACAAGAAAAAGTGGAAGCAGACCGAAAAAATACACGGAATCACACCCGATATGGTGGCAAATTCGCCCCTGCTCGACGAGCTTATTCCCGAGATCAAGGAGATCTTCGAGAACGCGGACAACCTTATCGCGTATGGTGTTTCCACAGACTATAGCCACATAAAGTATATCTACGATACCGAGGAGGAGCGCGAATGGCTTCACAAGAAGACTCGCTGCTGTGCAAACGAGTTCGTAAGATTCGCGCACGAGCACCTGCCCGATCTTGCGCACGCTTCTCTCACCGATGCTATGGCGGTTTTCGAGATCGAGTGGGACGGAGTTGCACATACTTCGATCGCCGACACCATCGGATGCATGAAGGTCTGGGAAAAGATATTCCCGAACTACTACACCGAAGCCCCTGATCATATTCTTGAGGAGGCAGACGCATAATGAAAGAGATCTTACTTTGTAAATACGGCGAGATCGTGCTCAAGGGCGCAAACAAGCGCTATTTTGAGGACATTCTCTGCAAGGAGCTTCGCCACAGGGCAAAAAAGCACGGAAACTTTGAGATCAGCCGTGCTCAGAGCACGATATATATCGAGCCCAAGGACGATTTTGCCGATATGGACGGAATGTTCGAGAGCGCGATGAAGACCTTTGGCATTGCGGCTATCGGCAGAGCTGCTGTTTGCGAAAAAAATCTTGAAGATATAAAGAGAGTTACCCGAGAATATATTCCCCAGTTCCTCGAGGGAAAAAAGACCTTCAAGGTCGAGGGAAAAAGATCCGATAAAGCCTTTCCCCTCAATTCGATGCAGCTTTCCGAGATCCTCGGCGGCGAGATACTTGAGGTCACGGGCGGCAGGATCAAGGTAAACGTCCATAAGCCCGACGTTGTTGTAAAGATTGAGATCCGCGAGCACGCTGCATACGTGCACGCAGGACAGTTCCGCGCCGCAGGAGGCATTCCCGTAGGCACGGGTGGACACGGCATGTTGCTTCTCTCTGGCGGAATCGACTCTCCCGTTGCGGGATATATGATGGCAAAAAGAGGACTTCGCGTTGAGGCGGTCCACTTCGAGTCCTTCCCCTATACAAGCGAGATGGCAAGAGACAAGGTCATCAGACTCGCAAGAACGATCGCGGCTTATACCGGCGACGTGTACGTCCACGTGGTTTCCCTGACACACATTCAAGAGGAACTCGTAAAACACTGCGACGAGGACTATTTCACTCTGCTTTTGCGCAGATATATGATGACTATTGCCAGCAAGCTTGCAGCAGATCACGACAGCAAATGTCTTATCACGGGAGAAAGTCTCGGTCAGGTCGCATCGCAGACTATGGAGGCAATCGCGGTCACGGATAACGCGGCATCTATCCCCGTTCTCCGCCCCTGCATTGGCATGGATAAGGAGGAGATCGTCGAGATCTCAAGAAAGATCGGCACGTTTGATATCTCTATTGAGCCCTTCGAGGATTGCTGCACTGTATTTACTCCCAAGCATCCGAGGACTAAGCCCGTGCTTGAAAAGGTGCTCGTTGAAGAGAGAAAGCTTGATTTCGACGCTCTTGTGGAGGAAGCCATCAAGGGTGCATATACCGTAAGAGCAGAGGCTTACTGATAAAAAGGAGCGGCTTTATGGAACAGAAATATTACAGAATGAATATCGCGGGACTTGATCGCAATCTGCCGATCTGTCCTCTTAACGACAGCCTTATGATCGCGGGATTTGTCATCTTCGGTGATCCCGAGCTGACCACCGCCTGCGCTGGGGCTTTGCTTGAAAAAGCGCCCGAATATGATTATCTCATCTCGGCAGAGGCAAAGGGAATACCGCTTGTGCACGAAATGGCTCGTCTTGCGGGAAATCAAAAATATTTTCTTGCAAGAAAAGCGCCGAAGCTCTACATGACGGGAGTTTTCGGAGTCGAGGTCAAGTCGATAACCACTGCGGCAACCCAGCACCTTTATCTTGATAAGGCAGATGCCGAGATGATGAAGGGAAAGAGAATACTTGTCGTAGATGACGTTATCTCGACGGGAGAATCGCTCCGTGCGATCGAGGCGCTTGTAGATCAGGCAGGCGGAGAGATTGTTGGCAGAATGGCGATACTTGCAGAGGGCGACGCGGCGAACAGAGACGATCTTATCTATCTTGAGAAGCTACCGCTTTTCACCGCAGACGCACAGCCTATCGCTTGATGTTGCGTGATTATACAGAAAGGATTTTATAAAAATGGCAGAATTTTTGACTAACGAAGACAAAAGAACTTGTTATTGCGCCGAAGTAAATGAAGGTATGATCGGCGAAAAGGTGTGCGTAATGGGTTGGGTCCAGAGACAGAGAGACCTTGGCGCGCTTATATTTATAGACCTTCGCGACCGCACGGGAATCGTTCAGCTTGCGTTCGACGACACGACCGACAGAGAGGTCTTTGAAAAGGCGTTCTCATGCCGCGCAGAGTACGTTCTCGCGGTTCACGGAACAGTCCGCGCAAGAGGAGAAGGTGCGATCAATACCAATATTCCCACAGGTAAGCTTGAGATATACGTTGAGAGCATGAAGGTGCTCTCCGCGGCACAGACTCCTCCCTTTGAGGTCAGCGACTCGAAGAAGGTAAAGGATGAGACCGCGCTCAAATTCCGTTACGTAGATCTCCGCCGCCCCGAGCTTCAGAAGAATATCAAGATGCGCCACGATATCGCTCGTGTTGCAAGAGAATACTACTACGAGAACGGTTTTTACGAGATCGAAACGCCTATGATGATCAAGGCGACCCCCGAGGGAGCCCGCGAGTATCTCGTTCCCTCGAGAATAGATAAGGGAAGCTTCTACGCGCTTCCTCAGTCGCCCCAGATCTACAAGCAGTTGCTTATGCTTTCGGGCTTCGACCGTTACATTCAGCTTGCTCGTTGCTTCAGAGACGAGGACCTTCGCGCTGACCGTCAGCCCGAATTTACCCAGATAGACCTTGAGATGTCCTTCGCTACAATGGAAGACATTATGTCCATGAATGAAGGCTTCATCAAGAGAGTTTTCAAGGAGGTTCTTGACGTAGAGATCGAAACTCCTATGCAGAGATTGACCTTTGCCGAGGCAATGGACAGATACGGCTCCGACAAGCCCGACACCAGATTCGGTATGGAGATCCAGAACATCTCCGATGTGGTTAAGTCGAGCGAGTTCGTAGTATTCAAGTCTGCGATCGAGAACGGCGGAAGCGTTCGTTGCATCGTTGCAAAGAATGCGGCGGCAACCCTTACAAGAAAAGAGATCGACAAGCTGACCGAGCACGCAAAGGGAATCGGCGCAAAGGGACTTGCATACGTCCGTTGGGCAGACGAAGCTCCCAACTGCTCGTTTGCAAAGTTCATGACTCCCGAGGAACTTGACGCTATCTATACGGCAGTCGGCTTTGAAAAGGGCGACGTAATGCTTATCTGCGCAGATAAGGATAAGGTCGTGCTCCCCACCCTCGGTGCGCTCAGAAATATCCTCGGTAAAAAGCTTGATCTCATTCCCGCAGGCAAGTTCAACTTCCTGTGGATCACCGAGTTCCCCTTCTTTGAATGGAATGAAGAAACACAGCACTGGGATGCTATGCATCACCCCTTCACGATGCCTCTTGAGGAATGCTTGCCTCAGCTTGAGAGTGATCCCGGAAGCGTCAGAGCAAAGTGCTACGATATGGTGCTCAACGGCACAGAGCTTCTTTCGGGTTCTATCCGTATCACCGACTGGCAGCTTCAGGAAAAGATGTTCAAGGCTCTCGGACTCACCCCCGAGGAGATCGAGGCGAAATTTGGCTTCCTTGTTGAAGCATACAAGTACGGAGCTCCTCCTCACGGCGGCTCGGGTATGGGACTTGACCGTCTTGCTATGGTTATGTCGGGAGCTGACAGCCTGCGTGACGTTCTTGCCTTCCCGAAGGTTCAGAACGCAAGCGAGCTTATGTCAGGATGTCCCGCACCTGCAGATCCCAAGGCTCTTGCAGATCTCAGCATAGCTGTAATTGATGAAGAATAATTTTTTCGGCCCCTTCTTACAAAGGAGGGGCTGTCTCTTTTTATTGAAATGTGATGTGTGAGCATCGTCGCAAACATCTTAAATTTTATGAAACCTATTGACATTTGAAATATAAAGGTATATAATATGAGTGGCAAATAAAAGCCTAAAAATTAATTTTTCAAGGAGAAGACGAATATGAAAAAGATTTTAGTGTCTATTTTGTTGGTACTGAGCATGTTGTTGGCATTTGCTTCCTGCGATATGTTCAGCGGAAAAGCAAAAGACAATCCCGAGAAAAACATTGATTATCTTGTATCATCGTTGAATGAGGGAACTAATTTTGAAGAGATCCAGACAAACACCCAGACTGTTGACGTAAAAGAGTTGCTTGCTGAGATTAAGGATGCAGCATGTGAGGTTAACCTTTCGGGCACCGTAGACGGTGAGACAGGCAGTGCTTACTTTGGCTTGAAGGATCAGGTTGTATATGCTACTTCGGGAGCAGAGGATGGAGACGCTGAGGAATTCTATATGTTCATCGAAGACGATTGGACCTTGGTATCTGTATCTGCTTGGGACGGCGAATATTACGGAAGTGTCGACACCAGCCTCAAGGAAATGATGGCATACATTAACACAGAGGAAGAAACCACGACCGCGCCCGAGGGTGACGGAATGACGTCTGTGTCCGGTGCTCTCGGCATGATCCAGGGCTTGCTTGACACCGCTATGTCCGTAGAGCTTCCCGAGGCAACCGCAGAGGACGTTGAATATAAGGATGGCAAATATTATCTCAAGGCTGACTATATAAAGAGTGCTCTCGACAAGTGCATCGACGTTGTGTTTGACGAGCTTGGCGGCGAAGATTTTGGATTGACCTCCAACGATATTCTCGACTACAAGGCAGCGGTCAAGGGATATATTGACTACATAAACGTTGAGATTTACTACTACATTGTATGCGAGGAAATTACCGGTGTCGGTATGGCAGTTTCGATTGACGAGACCTTCGCAGCAGAAAAGATCGGATACAGCGATATCGCGGTCTCTTTCGAGATCTGCATCGACAAGCTCGCAGTTGACGTTCGCATTGCAAATGGGGACGAGGTTCTTGCTGACGTAAGTGCTTCCGTTGAGTATACTACCGACAAGGAAGATGAGCTTGAGACTCTCAAGGTAGACGTAGACGCAGAAATCACCTCCTTCAGCTACGACTGGGATGAAGAGGCGTATGATTATATCGAGACTACCAACAAGATCAACCTCTCGGTCGATCTCAATGCTAACTTCGCAGATATGGCAGACGGCAAGGGCGAATTCTTTACCGCTAGCGTTGCATATTCTGATGGCGACAACAGCGTTAACGTTTCCGCAAAGGCAAGTTCTTCCGACAAGGGAGATAAGCTCTCCTGCGACCTCACCGTAACCGCAAAAGAGGACGGCGAGTCTCAGACCAGCAACCTTAACATCACTGCTAACATGAAGGATGCTCCCAATATGCCTTCTGTACCTCAGGATGCTATCGACGCCAAGGATGCCGCTATTGAAGAGTATAATAACGGCTCTGACTGGTGGTATTGATAAACAATAAAAACAGCCGCGAAAGCGGCTGTTTTTTCGTTAATCTATTGAAAAAGTATAAAGAAAGTGATATACTAAAGGCAACCGTATCCAACGAAGCTTTGCACCGTTGGAACAATGCTTACAATCAAGTCAAAACGAAAGGCATATTATGTATCGCGAAATATCCAAATTCATTCTTTACCGTGATTCGTTGAACGGCACAATATTGTCCGAGCTGGGCAGAGTTTTTGAGGACTTTGACAATAACAATGCCACCGACGACAATCTTCGTACCCGAATCTATGCGCAGGTGCGCCGACTGTTAGAGCTTGCAACGAAATACGGATTTGATAACAATCTATGGCACAATTATCTCACCTTTTTGATCATAACAGATGAAAACCCCTTTAGCTTGACCTATGAGAAGGCGGGAGTTCAGGAGGGAACGGTCAACGGCTTTGCAATAAACGATTTTTCGGTTTTCAAGGCACTGTTCGATTTCGATTTTTCCACGATCGAGAAAGCACTGGGAATAAACTGCTTTAGTGTGCTCTCAAATTATCGGGCGATAGAAAAAAGAGAGCAGATATATAACAAAAACGTAAGCGAAAAGGTCAGAGCGCTCAGCTCACGCATCGAAAAAGCGGCTGACGGCAAGGAGATATTTGAAGTCGTTGCAGAGTTTTATAAGGATTTTGGCGTTGGTATGTTCGGACTCAATAAAGCGTTCAGGATCGAGACCGACGAGCACTGTATCTCAATGAAATTCAGACCGATCACTAATATGCAGGCGGTACATCTCGACGATCTTATCGGCTACGAGCCACAGAAAAAGGCGTTGATCGAAAACACCGAGGCATTCGTTTGCGGCAAGGCGGCGAACAATCTGTTGCTTTACGGCGACAGCGGTACGGGAAAATCTACCAGTATCAAGGCGATAGTCAATCAGTATTACGATCGCGGACTCCGTATGATAGAGATATATAAGCACCAGTTTGGGTGCTTGTCGCGTGTGATCTCCGAGATAAAGAACCGCAACTACCGCTTTATCATTTATATGGACGATTTGTCGTTCGAGGAGAGCGAGATAGAATACAAGTATCTCAAGGCGATCATCGAGGGCGGAGTTGAGACCAAGCCCGATAATGTGCTTATTTACGCTACGTCAAACCGTCGCCATCTTATCAAGGAGACCTTTAATGATAGAAACGATATGTCGACGAAAAATGACATCCACCGTTCCGAGACCATTGAGGAAAAGCTTTCTTTGGTCAACCGTTTTGGTGTGTCGATAGGCTTCTTCAAGCCGACCAGACCCGAGTTTGACGCTATGGTGCTTGCGCTTGCCGCGCGGCACCCCGAAATAACTATGGACAAAGATCAGATAGTTGCCGAAGCCCACAAATGGGAGATGCTCGGAGGAGGTATATCGGGCAGGACAGCACAGCAATTTATTAATCATCTTTGCGGATTGGCAAAATAAAATTAAAAATCAGGCAGAAGCCCGCTTTTTTCAAAAGCGCCTCTACCTGATTTTTTTATTGAGTATTCAGAAAAATATTTGTCGAATTTTGGTCGATTTTTCACAAAATCTTCCGCTATTGGACTTGCAAAAAGCATGATGATGTGATATAATTTATAATGAGTAATAATATGGGTAAGTCTGCCCATATAGCAAAATGAAGGAAAACAGTTATGAGGATAGTTCTTGCTTCAAAATCTCCGAGAAGAAAAGAGATACTTGAAAATCTCGGATTGAAATTTGATATAGTTACGGCAGATGCCGATGAAAGCAGTGATATCACAGATCCTGAGGAGTTGGTTATGACTCTCGCCGCAAGAAAGGGCAGAGCAGTTGTCGAAAAGCTCACCGATAAGAGAGATTGCCTCGTGATCGCATGCGATACTTTGGTATATGCAAACGGCGAGTTTCTCGGAAAGCCGAAGGACAAGAGTGACGCAGAGAGAATGATAAGATTGCTCTCGGGAAAGAAGCATGCGGTCGTAAGCGGGATTTATCTCTATCTTAACGGCAAGGAAGTCGGCGCGGCGGCAGAAACGGGAGTTGTTTTCGACGAGATGACCGATGCGGAGATAGAGGAATATATCTGCAGCTCCGAGCCTTACGATAAAGCGGGCGCATACGCGGTGCAGGGACTTGCAAGCGTCTATATAAGCGGAATTGAGGGAGACTATTTCAACGTCGTCGGCCTGCCCGTAAATCTTCTATGTAAAACGCTGAAAAAAGAGTTTAATTTCAATATAAACGACATAAGATAAAACAAAAGATCAAAAAATCTGTAGAAAGGAGGGGGAATATGCCAAAGCACGTAGGACTTGACCTTGGAACGTCAAATACGAGAATGTTTATAAAGGGCAAGGGAATAATCTTGCGTTCTCCGACGGTCGTGACCGTTGATAAGAATAAAGACGTAGTAGTTGCTCTGGGCAGCGACGCGAAAAAGATGATAGGCAAGACCCCCTCCAATATGGAGGCTTACAGACCTATCAGAAACGGAGTAGTGGCTGATTTTGAGGTCACAGCGCTGATGCTGCACGAGTATTTCTTGAGGACCGAAGCCCTCTCTCTCTTCAACCGTCCCGTTGTGCTGGTCAGCACGCCCGAAAACTGCACAGAGGTTGAAAAGTTGGCAGTCGAGAACGCGATATTTGCCGCAGGAGCAAAAGCGGTGGGAATGGTTGGCTCGTCTATGGCGGCGGCAGTTGGCGCGGGACTTAAGGTCAATAGCCCTCGCGGCTGTATGATCGTTGATATTGGCGGCGGTATGACGCAGGTGGCGGTTATCAGCTCGGGCGGTATAGTACGCTCAAGAGCCGTCAAGCTTGCGGGCGATAAGCTTGATGCCGCTATCATTAACAATCTTAGAATGAAAAAGGATCTTTACGTCGGCGAAATGACGGCAGAGCTGCTCAAGGTAAGACTTGGAACGGCGCTTCCCGAGACCGACAGAGGCTTGTTGGATGTAAGCGGACGAAATGAAAAGCTGAAATGTGCGCAAACGGTAAGGATCGGCTCGGAGGACATCTACAATGCGATACATACCGCGCTCGAAGCGATCTGCAGAACTATCACGAGCGTGCTTGAAAGCACTCCGCCTGAGCTTGCGGGCGACATTTCCGACTTTGGCATTATGCTTGTCGGAGGTGGTGCAAATATCAACGGAATAGCAGAGCTTATAAATAAGAAAACGGGTCTGCGCGTCACTACTGCGAAAAACCCGATGGATTGCGAATGTGTAGGAATAGCAAGGCTTATAGAAAAGCCCTCGATAATTCCGGGAGGCATACTCTATAAAAATCGCTGATTATTACACGCTTAAACGGAGGCATACTTTGAATAACGATAACTTTGGTTTTGAAAACCCGATAAATAAGAGCGAGCCCATAGCTCCCTTATTGGATATACAAAAAGAAAAACGCAATTTTTCGCGTCTTGGCTTCGGCTTGGCGCTCTTTTCTCTGGTCAGTCTTGCAGCATCGCTGATAATAGGGATAATAGTGAACAACGTCAGCCCCGAATTCTACAACAGCACGCTGTTTATGAATTTGCTCAGCCCGTTGTCGCTGTATCTGTTTGCCTTGCCCGTTCTTTTGCTTGTGATCGGCAACGTTAAGCCGGAATGCCCCGAGAAAAAGAACATGGGAATTGGTGCGTGGTTGCTCGTACTTTTGATCAGCTTTGGATTGATGTATATTGGCGCGTATGCGGGCAATATCTTTATGGGTATAGCCTCGGAGTTAGCCGGCTACGACTACAGCAACGCGCTTAATAGCCTCATCGACTACGACAAGTTGTGGATAACAGCTATTTTTGTAGTTATCGTTGCACCTATTGGTGAGGAATTTGTGTTCAGAAAGCTGATAATCGACCGCACGAAGAAGTACGGCGCGTTTGCGAGCATTTTCTTCTCGGCTCTCGCATTTGGGCTGATGCACGGCAATTTTTATCAGTTTTTCTATGCTTTTGCCGTAGGACTTGTATTCGGATACGTCTATTATAATACAGGCAAGATACATTTGTCGATTGCTCTGCACGCAGCGATCAATTTCATAGGAAGCATCCTCACAGCATATCTTTCGCGCGGAATTGAAAATTCGGAGTTCTTAAACAACCCCGAACTGAGCGAATCAGAAATGATGCAGGCGTTTACGAACGACGCCTTGCTGCTGTTTGCGGTTTTTGCATTTTTCTCAGTTGTTGTCGCGACAATGGTTTGCGCGATAGTCATTCCTATTGTGCTCCGTAAGAGCATAAAGCTTCAGCGCTCGGAGCTCGGACTTACAAAGGGACAGCTTTGGACGATAATGTTCGCAAATTGCGGAGCTATCGTAATGTTGGTCGTATATGGGCTTGAATTTGCGCTCAATCTGATACCGAGGCAGTAGTTCAATAATTGTGGAGATTGAATCAATATGCAAATAAAGGATAGGAAAATACCGATCCGTATTGCCTGCATAGTAATTTTTTTTGTGGTCATTTGCTTCGTTTATTTTATTCGCATGTTTAACGTGATATCAAATGCCGATACGAGTGAGAAAATAAACACCGACAGCTATTACGAGCGACGCGAGCCGATACAAGCCGTACGCGGAGAGATATACGACCGCAACGGGAATTTGCTTGTGTATAACGAATATACCTACGATTTCGTTTTCGATTACGACGCTATGGCTGCAACGCAGACCGACCGTAATTATGCTATATTGCAAGCCGACTATGCACTCGCGAAAACGGGCAATAACGACAAGAGAACAGAGTCGAGCTTTCCATTTGAGGGCACGTACCCTAACTATGCGTATAGCCAAGAAGCAAGGGATACCGATTCAAATATATATTACCGCCTGCTTAAAAGGATAGCTTCGAATGAGATCGAGGAGAGCGAGGCTATCGAAACGGATAAGCTCACAGTATCTTATCTTGAAACATTCTACGCAGAGAATCCCGCTGAGTTTCCAACGGAGCAGGAGATAATAGATTGGTATATCTCAAGATACAGTCTTGACGCGACCGACGCGAGCGGAGAGCGCTTGTTTACCGATAAACAAATAGATACCATTCTTAAAGTCAGATACGATATGGAGGTCGCTGACTTTTCGATATATAACCGCTACGTTATGGCAAAAGATATCGACGTAAAATTTATCACCTTCATCGAGGAGATGAACGTGGTCGGCGCAGACTTCACTGTCGAGAGCTCGAGAGCCTATAGGTATCCGGGCTACGCATCGCATTTGCTTGGCAGAACGGGAGCTATTCCCACGGGAGAATGGGAGCATTATCAGTCACTTGGCTATCAGATGAATGACGTGGTCGGACTTGGCGGCTGTGAGCAGGCGTTTGAGGAATATCTGCGCGGTGTTGACGGAGTCAAGGTCATAGTCGAGGACAAAAACGGAAATATTATAGATAGTTATATCGAGCGTGAGGCTGTGACGGGAAATGACGTCTACCTTACGATAGATATTGACCTTCAGATAGCCGCCGAGGATGCACTTAAGCAATCGGTAGAGGCGCTTTCTCATCAAGAGGGAGGAGCTATCACGGCAACCGTTCCCGATACGGGAGAGGTGCTTGTGCTCGCTTCTTACCCCACCTACGACCTCTCGTCCTATACCGAGGACTATAATTCCTTGGTTTCAAACCAGAGTTTTCCTCTTGTAAACCGAGCGTTGTGCGGACTGTACGCCCCGGGCTCGACCTTTAAGATCGGTATGGTCGCCGCGGGAGTGGATAGTGACACTATAGACCCGCTTTCGTACATATATTGCGGCGGAGAATATTCGTATTACGCAAGCTCGGGTTTTGCGCCTGACTGCTGGGTGTACCCGGGAAAGCACGGATATATAAATGCAACGGGTGCTCTGGAGGTGTCGTGCAACTGCTATTTTTACGAGCTTGGCAGATTGATGGGCATAGAGAGGATGAACGAATATTGCACGGCGTACGGACTTGGCTGTTATACGGGAATAGAACTCAACGAATATAGCGGAATACTCGCTGGCCCCAAATACAGAGAGACACACGGCGGCAAAGCGTGGTGGCAGGGAGACACGATAACGGCGGCGATCGGACAGTCTGATAATTCGTACACACCTATGCAGCTTTCGGTATACGTTTCCACCGTGCTCAATGGAGGAACAAGATATTCGGCTCATCTGCTCAAGGAGGTCAGATCCTACTACGGAACTCTGATATACGAATATGCCCCCGAAGTGTTGAGTAAAATATCTCTCTCGTCCGAAGCGGTAAAGACCGTTGAATCGGGAATGCGTCAAATGGTCGAGGGATCGGTGTCGGTCTCCTCGTACATGTCGAAGATTCCGGTTAAGGTCGGAGGAAAGACGGGTACTGCACAGCTCGGTGGAAACCTGACCGATAACGGTCTGTTCGTTTGCGCCGCGCCCTACTCGAACCCCGAGATCATAGTGACCTCGGTCATCGAAAAAGCGGGAGGCGGTACGTACGCTTCAAAAGCCGCGGCAGCAGTGCTTGACGCTTATTATAACAAATAAAAAGACGGTTCGTCGAACCGTCTTTTTTCATTTTATTCAAACAAATTTTTCTTGTAAACTCCCGCCTCAATGAGCGCCTTGAAGGACTCTATCACGTAATCCTTGTCCTCCTTGTAGGTGACTCCGAACCACTTGTCCTCGGTCTTGAGAACCTTGACCGTTGCAGTGCCCTTTTCAAGCATATCACCAATGATCGTCGGGAGCAGATATTCGGACTTCATCTCTTTTGCGTTGCCGCTAGAGAGAAATTCGATAAATCCACTTTCAAGACGGTCAATGAACGCGGGGGAGAATGCCCACATATTCATGGAAACGAGTGCGTCGGTGTCGACGGGACGTTTGCTGCCATCTTTTTCCTCAACGTAAGCGGTGTTGTTTTCGCCCTTGAAAATATTAGAGGTTTCAACGATAGAGGAAAGGTTGTTATTCTCGTCAACCGAGCAGATGCCGCGAGTTACAGCTCCGTTGTCGGAGAGCGTGTTGCCGAGAATAAAACCTGGCATTGCAATATCAAGAACCTCTCTGTTAGAGGTGTCCATTTGATTTACGATGTAATCATGCAGCTTGACATATGCGTCCTTGCCATAGTAGTCGTCTGCGTTGATAACAAGCGCAGGTGTGTCAACGATTCCCTTGCAGGCAAGTACTGCGTGACCCGTACCCCAAGGCTTCGTTCTGCCCTCGGGGTTTTTAAATCCTCCGGGGAGATTCTCGACCTCTTGGAAAGCATACGCGCAGGGACAGATCTTTTCAATGCGATCGCCGATTATTCTGCGGAAATCCTCCTCAAGATCCTTGCGAATGATAAATACGACCTTGTTAAATCCCGCCTCAAGCGCATCATGAATCGAATAATCCATAATAATCTCACCCGAAGGACCCACGGGAGCAAGCTGCTTGATACCGCCGCCGAAGCGCGATCCGATGCCTGCCGCCATGATTATAAGTGTTGTTTCCATATAATTTCCTCTTTCACGATTTTTTACACGTTAATTTTACTATGCAAATCTCACGCAGTCAATAGTTTTGACGTTTTTGACCGAAAAGAACACAATTTTTAAAAATATTGATAAAAAATCGCAATCAACCCATATTTTCAGGCAGCTTTTTGCCGCCGAGAATATGAAAATGAAGATGCTTGACGCTCTGGCAGCCGTCCTCACCGACGTTGGTGATAACACGGTATCCGTTTTCAAGACCGCAAGCCGCTGCGACCTTGGGAATAGCCTCAAATACCGCGCTGACCGATGCGGAATTGTCAGCATTTACGCAATCCGCAGATTCAATATGCTCACGGGGAATAACGAGCACGTGAACAGGCGCTTGGGGATTGATGTCCTTGAATGCGTAGACCTTTTCGTCCTCATAAACCTTGGCAGAGGGGATCTCTCCCGCAATTATCTTACAAAACAAACAAGACATTTTTTGAACTCCTTTTCAATAAATATTCTTTACAAAACCGCTTCTGTCTGCTATAATAAAAGCAGGATCGGCTCTACGAAAATATTTTATCACAAAAGCCGACCAATGTCAATACGAAAAAGGGTCTGTACAGATGTTGAAAAATAAAGATTTGTGGACGTATCTGCAAAGAAGCGACAAAAAAATATTGATGTACGGCATGGGGAACGGTGCTGACAAAATTCTGTCGGTCTGCGAACGCTACGGCATTGAGATCGCTGATTTTTTCGCCAGCGACGGATTTGTAAGAGGGCATTTATTCCACGGAAAAAGGGTTTTGTCCTACTCGGAGGTAAAAGAGAAATACGGCAGAGAAAATATGATAATATTGCTCTCATTCGCCTCATCATTGCCTGAGGTTTTGGAGAATATTTACCGTATTGCCTCCGAGTGCGAGCTTTATGCCCCCGATGTTCCCGTCTGTGGCGACAATCTCTTCAATTATGAGTTTTATGCCGAAAATAAGGAAAAAATCGATCAAACCGAGGCTCTGCTTTGTGACGAAAAGTCAAAAGAGGTCTTTCGGTCGGTCGTAAACTATAAATTAAGCGGAGATATAGGCTATCTTAAGGACTCCCACACGGATTTTTCAGAGGTCTATCGCCTCCTCGGTGCAGAGAACTTTGAGGGGATCGCCGACCTCGGCGCGTATAACGGCGATACACTTCGTGAGATAACTCCATTCTCCCCGAAATTAAAGAGCGCAATAGCGTTCGAGCCCGACCGCAGAAACCACAAAAAGCTTTCCGAGTATGCCGAATCGGTCGAAAATTTCGAAATCACACCTCTCAAGCTCGCCGCGTGGTCGGACAGAGCGACCTTGTACTTCGACGGAAGCGGAAACCGCAATTCGTCGCTGATCTCGGGAGCGCAGATGCCCGTCACCAAGCAACCGAAGATCGTCGAGACCGAAGCCGACTCGCTTGACAATATCCTTGACGGAGAAAGAGTAGATTATATCAAATACGATGTCGAGGGTTCGGAAAAGGAGGCAATATTGGGTTCGCTCAAAACGATCGAGGAGCATCACCCTGCAATGATGATATCACTCTATCACAGAAGCGAGGACCTCTTTGAACTGCCCTTGATGATACACGAGCGTTTCCCCGAATATAAATTTTATATACGCAGAAGACAATATATTCCCGCGTGGGATACGGTGCTTATCGCCGTGAAATAATAAATTTGTGCCGCGCAAGCGGCGGAATGGAGATTTTATGAAGATTTCAGTAATTACAGGCGCGTCCTCGGGTATGGGCAGAGACTTTGTCAAAATGATCGACAAGATCGAGGATTGCGACGAAATTTGGGTAATAGCAAGAAGAAAAGACAAGCTCGAGGAGCTCAAGTCCGAAACCGCAAAAACGATTCGACCTATCGAGCTAGACCTCTCGGTAAACGAAAATATTGAAAAATACGGCGAGCTGCTCAAGGAAGCTAATGTGCAGGTCGTGTCGCTCGTAAATGCGGCAGGATTTGGCAAGTTTGGCAGCTTTGAGGATATTCCGCTAAACGAACAGATGAATATGATTGACCTCAACTGTAAGGCGCTTATGGCGGTGACCTATCTCACCCTGCCTTATATGCCCGAGGGCAGCAAGGTCTATCAGCTCGGTTCGCTGTCGTCCTTCCAGCCCGTGCCCTATATCGCAACCTACGGCGCGACCAAGGCGTTCGTTTTGTCGCTCTCCCGCGCGCTCAACAAGGAGCTCAAGAACCGCAAGATAAAGATGATCTCGGTTTGTCCGGGTTGGGTAAAGACCGACTTTTTCGATCGTGCAGTTCGCGACGACACTATCAAATATTACAACAAGTTCTTCACCTCTGAGGAGGTCGTCAACCGCGCAGTCAAGGATATGAAGCGCGGCAAGGACGTCTCAGTATGCGGAGCGACAATAAGAGGACAGGTGCTCTTAACAAAGCTCCTGCCCCATAAGCTCGTTATGAGCATCTGGTGCAAACAGCAGAAGAAGTGAGAAGTGTAAATAGCAGGAGGGGGGAAGGAACCTTTTTGGGAAAAAGGTTTCTTCCCCCTCCTGCACCTCCCCCATCTTCC
>JAZSGD010000054.1:0-1908 GCA_045532555.1 Eubacteriales bacterium
AAGAGCGGCTGCAAGAATCGTTGTAACCATCTACACGGCTCGTCCCGGCGTTATCATCGGTAAGGCAGGCAGCGAAGTAGAAGTTATTAAGAAAGACCTTGCAAAGCTTACGAACGGTAAAGCGGTAAGCATCAACATCACCGAAGTAAGAAAGCCCGATTGCGACGCACAGCTCGTAGCGGAAGGCGTTGCAGCGCAGCTTGAAAAGCGTATGTCTTTCAGACGTTGTATGAAACAGGCAATCGGCCGTTCTATGAGAGCTGGTTGCAAGGGTATCAAAATGATGGTTAGCGGTCGTTTGGACGGCGCTGAAATTGCAAGAAGCGAACACTATCACGAAGGTTCTATTCCCCTTCAAACGCTTCGCGCAGACATCGATTACGGCTTTGCAGAAGCGCACACCACCTTCGGTATGATCGGCGTTAAGTGCTGGATCTACAAAGGGGAAGTAATTAAGAGCGCAAAGAAGCCCGCGAATGAAGGAGGCGAACTGTAATGTTAATTCCCAAGAGAGTAAAAAGACGTAGACAGCATCGTGGTACGATGAAAGGTAAGGCTACGAAGGGTAACGTAATCGCATACGGCGAATACGGTCTCGTATCCGAAGAACTCGGCTGGATTAAATCCAACCAAATCGAAGCAGCGCGTATCGCGATGACCAGATTCATCAAGCGTGGCGGTAAAGTATGGATTGACATCTTCCCCCACAAGCCTATCACCAAGAAGCCTGCGGAAACGCGTATGGGTTCCGGTAAAGGTGCGGTAGAATACTGGGTAGCAGTTGTAAAACCCGGCCGCGTAATGTTTGAAATGGCTGGCGTAAGTGAAGAAGTAGCAAGAGAAGCTATGCGTCTTGCGTCGCACAAGCTTCCCGTAAAATGCAAGTTTGTTAAGAAAGAAGTCGTAGCGGCTCCCGAAACGACTGAAGGCGGTGAAAACTAATGAAAGCTAAAGAAGTGAAAGAAATGACGAGCGAAGAACTCGTAGCAAAGCTCGCAGAACTTAAAAGCGAACTTTTCAATCTTCGTTTCCGTTTGGCGTCCGGCCAGCTTGATAACCCCGTTTCCATTAGAACCTGCAAGAGAAATATCGCTCGCGTAAACACGGAAATCCGTGCGAGAGAGCTCAAAGCGTAACAACGGAGGGCAATAGTTATGGAAAGAAATTTGAGAAAAGAAAGAGTAGGTATTGTTGTATCCGATAAAATGGATAAAACGGTTGTCGTTTTGGTTACGGATAAGAGCAAGCACCCGCTTTACAAGAAAACCATCACTACCAGTAAGCGTTATAAAGCGCACGACGAAAACAACGAATACGGCGTTGGCGACAAGGTACGTATCGTCGAAACGAGAAAGCTCAGCAAGGACAAGAATTGGAGAGTTGCAGAGCTTATCGAAAAGGCTAAGTAATTAAGGAGGACGAGAAGTTATGATACAACCTCAATCCAGACTCAAAGCAGCTGACAACAGCGGTGCAAAAGAGTTGATGTGTATTAGAGTATTAGGCGGCTCCTTCCGTAAGTCCGGCAACATCGGCGACGTAATCGTAGCGTCCGTAAAGACGGCTACGCCCGGCGGCGCAGTTAAGAAAGGCGACGTCGTGAAGGCAGTCATCGTAAGAAGCGCAAGCGGCATCAGAAGAGCAGACGGTACGTTCGTTAAATTCGACGAAAACGCAGCCGTAATCATCGATGCGCAAAAACAACCCAAAGGCACGCGTATCTTTGGGCCGATCGCGAGAGAATTGAGAGATAAAGACTATATGAAAATTATCTCCCTTGCTCCCGAAGTTCTGTAATTGTCAGGAGGACTAAAACAATGAACGTAAAAGTAAATGATAACGTACTTGTAATTGCCGGTAAAGATAAAGGCGTACAGGGAAAAGTCCTTGCCACGTCCCCTAAGGCAA
>JAZSGD010000088.1:0-1566 GCA_045532555.1 Eubacteriales bacterium
CTTGGCCACCGACTTACCTTGTCATCTTGAAGCGTTCTCGCAATGGTTTCGTTGCCTTTGCCTTCGATACACAAGCGGTACACCCGTCTGACTACCTCTGCTGCCTCGGTGTCAATGATCCATCTCTTTTTGTTGTCGGGAGCTTTCATATACCCGTAAGGCGGTTGAGATAGCGGCTCACCTGCGTTGCCGCGAATCTTGTGTGCGGAACGGACTTTTCTTGAAATATCCCTCGCCATCATCTCGTTCATTACGTTGCGGAACGGAGCTAACTCGTCCTCTCCGTTTTCGCTGTCTATGCAATCGTTGATGGCAATGAAACGGATGTTATTTTCGGGAAAGTAGTAGTCGGTATACTGACCTACCTCAAGATAGTTTCTTCCGAAACGTGAGGAGTCCTTGACGATAACGGTTGAGATATATCCCATATCCATATCCGCAAGCATCCGTTGGAAGTCGGGGCGGTTGAAATTCGTACCCGTGTAGCCGTCGTCCACATAGAACCTTGTGTTAGTAAACCCGTGCTCCTTTGCGTACTTTGCGAGGAGCTTTTTCTGATTGGCAATGGAGTTGCTATCACCTTCCGTGCCATCGTCACGTGAGAGTCGGCAATAGAGTGCCGTGATCCCCATTTTCTCAGTTGGTTTCGCTGTCGTTTTTCCCTGCATTCTTCTCCTTTCTATCCGAGGATTTCTCAATCGGATCGGCAGCCGAAACATATTCCGCCTTTATTGTATCACCGTCCGCATCATTCGTCAAATGTGTGAGATTATTTTTGATAATTCTTTCAAAGCGAGTTTTCACGTTTTGCTCGCCCTCGTCAAGATACCTTGGCGTGACGATATAGGTAATGCCGTTCACTTGGTAGGAACGAGCTCTTACTCTTTTCACTATCTCCAATTTCTTTGTCATCGTATTAGCGTGCATCTCTGTTCCTCCTTGCCTTGTAGCGGCTCTCTAACATCTTCATAATGTCAGCGGCTATGTCCTTGGGTGTTGCGCTCCTTGGATAATACTTTTTGAGGTCATCCATAAAGAGCGTGACCTTTTCCTTTTGATTGGCTTTTTCCTCGCTCATAATCTCGGCAAGATCGTGCCACGTTAGCTCTCGTACCTCGTTGATTTTTCTCATACGAACCGTCTGTGAATAAGACGGTGTGCAATCGCAAAGCTCACACTCTCGGTGGAGCATCTTCTGCGTTTCAATTGGTAGCCGTGAGATCTCCACGGCGGGAGTCAAAGCCATCTTGCCCTCGTCCACCATTTGCAGAAATTCGGGAATGAGATTTGTGAGTGCGATATACCTCTGCACTTGCGACTTGCTCTCATCACTTTCAAGGGCAATGCGCTCCACCGACGTGAGCGACTTTTGACCACGATGGTCAGAAGTTAGATCAGTGCGTTCACCTTGTCTTTTGATGGCATCGAGCTTCATCTTGTAGGCGAAAGCTTTCTCGCTTGGCAGCAGACCGTCGCGGTGAAGATTGGAGTCCGCCATTACCACTATTGCTTCCTCTCTTGTAAGCTCTCTCACCACAGCAGGCACTTCAAAAATTCCGAGCTTGT
>JAZSGD010000158.1:0-9438 GCA_045532555.1 Eubacteriales bacterium
ATCTTTTCCACGCCGTCGCTATCGTTAATGACCGCGCCTATAACCTCATAATATCCTTGGTCGTCATGATTGCACTCGGGAAGAACGAACAGCTCATTCACAAAGTGGTCATCGTCGATCTCGTCAAGGCTCATATTGAAATAGTTTCTCAATATGACACCGTGATCATCCTGATCGTCCCAGGTTACGTCGGTGTATACGCAGGTCTCGTCGTCTAACCAGACCACAGTCCAGGCATGCGGCTCGTCTTTGGAATAACCGTTCACCGTCCAAGCTCTGATTCCTGATCTCATCAGAAGCAGCTGATACGCGGTCGAATATCCGTTACAGACCGCCTCCCCAAGCACCAAAGCGCCATAAGGCGTCTGATCGTGCGTGCCGTATTTATAAATAACCGTCTCCGCTACCTTGTCGTGAAGATATAGTGCCTTGTCAAACGTGCTTCCCTCGGGAACACCCTTCAAAATCTCGTCTACAACAGCATCAAGCTCTGCTCTTTTCGCAGCGATATCATCGATTTCAAACAAATATTCGGGATAAAATACCTTGATCGCGTCCTGAAGGGCAGAGTAGTTTCCTCCGCCCAACCACCAAAAGCATTCGGGATGATCACTGAAGAAGATGCTTGCCGCATCCGAAAACTCATCGATAGTTATGCTCTTGGCTTCATCTATCTTTATTTCTTCAGCAGGCTGATCAGCCAAAACGTGATATTCCAGCAGCTCATAAACGTACAACAAGTCTCCCGAGATTGTGGTTTTGCCGTATGCCAGATCTGCAAGCTCCGACTCAACCTCGGTCTCGACTTCAGACTCAACTTCAGTCTCGGACTTCTGCTCTGTTGTAAGCTCTGTTTCAACCGTAGTTTCATCCTCGGGTTCATCAGTAGTTTCAACTTCAGTTTCATCCGTGGTTTCGACCTTTGTTTCTTCGGTGGTTTCAACTTCAGTTTCATCCGTGGTTTCGACCCTTGTTTCATCGGTGGTTTCAACTTCAGTTTCCTTGGTAGTATCGACCTCGGTTTTATCGGTAGTTTCGGCTGTATTGGTACTCTTGGTCTCGTCCTCGGTCTCAACCGTAGCCTCGGGTTCATTAACGATACCCGAATCGGAATCGGTGGTGGTAATCAGTTCATTTTGTTGAGACTCAAAAGACAAGAAATCACATGAGCACAAAAGCAGCGCGCAAATTACTAAAGCTACCAAAACAATTTTACGTTTCATTTTGTTGTCTCCCCTACAAAATCTAATCCACCTTGATTATATCACTTTGATTTTACGTTGTCAACAGATTATTTTCTGCATATTAAGTCTCGAGAAAAAAGAGTCCGTCACACAGACAGACTCTTTTTGTATGTTCCCCGCCGAGCCGTGTACCCGAAGAAATGGAACCCTGTTCTCCAGGGCGGTGCTCTATGTGCAACTTTACTGCTCCCAACGTCTCGTTGCCCGTCGGGACAAGTCAACCGTACGGACAGGAGGAGGTCTGCAAACCGTTGCCCAATTTATTTCGAGCTCCATTAATCATTTGTAGGTCTCAATCATGCGGATATCACGAACTAAGCAGGATTTTAATTATTAAAAACAGTCGCCCGTGGGCTAAAACAAGCTTTTCACCCACGGGCATTCTTAATGATTCAAAACGAATCCTTCACAAATTGCGTTTGTTTCGAATAAAAACTTATTTTCTCATTGGCCTATACCTAAAATATGATATGTTCAAAAACCTATGATTATGTTTAAATATCAAATTTCCATTGGCTTATACCGTTAAAATTTACGTGTTTATTCTTCTTTTAAATATCTTCCGTCCACTCACGTCACGCACAAAAATTTAAATTTCCATTGGCTTATACCTTTTTGATTTTTGTTGATAACCCTTAATTTGAATTTAAATCTTATATTTCCATTGGCGTAGTTAACTTAATTAATATTCAAATCTCAAACGACATTCTCGCAAAGATCAAGCGTCGTAATCCTCATCAAACAAGTCATCGAAGAAATTAGCGACCTTATCAAATTCATCTTCGTCGTCAACGGTGACGTAAACCTCTTCGCCTTCTTCGTCCTTTTCAAGTTTGAGCAGTACGTATTCGATTATGCCCTCGTTATTTGCCTCTGCTCCTGCGGGAGTCATAGCAAAATAGATGACACCGTCGATCTCCGCGTCTCCTATGACCTCGAAATCGATCTCCTTTCCGTCTTCGTCGGTCAAGGTTATTATGTCGATCTCTTCTTCGTTCTGCGTCTCGTTATTCTTTTCTGTAGCCATGGGACTGTACCTCTCTTTCCTCTTAACTCCGAACTATATATAAATGCTTGCCACACGGACACCGTGCAGCTCGCGCGGTCAGCTTTTCCTTTTGCACTTATATTGTAGCACAGAAATTTTATTTTGTCAATAGTTTTTTGTGCATTTTTTACACTTTTTTTTGATTTGATATAATTTTTTTATCTAAAAGCACAATGCGACGTCATTCGCCAAAGTCCAGTACTTCCGAAAGAATGCTGTTGCTGACGAACGTGCCCTTTTCGGTAAATCTGCATTTTTTGTCGCTTATTTCGACAAATTCAGGCGAATATTGCCTAATCTTTCCGAAAACCTCGAATAGCTCCTCGCCGAATCTTTCCTTGAAATCTGAAATATCGATTCCCTCTGAAAGTCTCATTCCGAGCATAACGTACTCGTTCATCGCCTCACGTTTGCCGATCGGCTCTACTTCTATTATCGTACTTTTTCCTTCGATATATGCATCTATATCGCGTGAATGTGCGAAACGAACGCCGTCAAAGTATGAATGGCCGGCAGATCCAAAGCCTAGATAGCTCCCGTAGGTCCAATACTTCAGATTGTGCCGTGACTCTCTGCCTTCTTTCGAGAAATTGCTGATTTCGTATTTGTGATAGCCGTATTTCGCCAAGATCTCACACATATCGTCGTACATATCACTGACCGTATCCTCATCGGGAAGATCAAGACTGTCGCGGCGGCGGTGAAAATTGGTTCCCTCCTCTACCGTTAGCGCATAGGAGGAAATATGCTCGGGACCTGCCACGGCAAGAGTTTCAACCGAACGGCCAAAGCTCTCTCTCGTCTGCTGCGGTATTCCATACATAAGGTCAACCGAAATATTCTCAAAGCCTACCCTTCTCGCGTCGTAATAAGTATTGAAAAAATCATCAAAGCTGTGTATTCGACCTAAAGCCTTAAGCTCATTGTCGTGAACGCTCTGCATACCGATACTCAAGCGATTTACTCCGCTTTTTCTGATCTCTCCGAGCTTTTCCCTGTCAGCAGACTTTGGGTTAGTCTCCACCGTGATCTCGGCATCCTTATCAATGCCGAATTTTTCGTCAATTACGCTCAAGACCCGACCGATTTGCTCAGCCGACAGAAGCGTAGGCGTTCCACCGCCGAAATATACGGTGTCGGCTACGGGAACATCACCGCTCTCGCCGATTTTTTCGGCAAAAAGCCTGATTTCTTCGCAAAGTCGAGTGACGTATCTATCTTTTTTCTCCTCGTCAGCTCTCTGCTCCGAGCAAAAGTCACAATAATGGCACTTCGACATACAAAACGGGACGTGGACGTATATTCCAACGTTTTTTTGTCGCCCTTGCTTTTCTCCGCCGACAAAGCCTCGAAATTCCTTCATATCAATCGTCGTCTCCCAGCTTGAGCACCGCCATAAACGCCTCGGGAGAAACCTGTACCGAGCCGAGCTGACGCATCTTCTTCTTACCTTCCTTCTGCTTTTCAAGCAGCTTCTTCTTTCGGGTAATATCTCCGCCGTAGCACTTTGCAAGCACGTCTTTTCTCATAGCCTTTACGGTCTCACGCGCGATGACCTTTGCGCCGATAGCCGCCTGAATCGGTATCTCAAAGAGCTGTCTTGGAATGTTCTCCTTGAGCTTTTCCGCGGTCCTTCTCGCTCTCGAATACGCCTTTTCCTCGTGCACTATAAAGGAAAGCGCGTCGACCTGCTCTCCGTTGAGCAAAAAGTCGAGCTTGACAAGCTTGGAGGGCTCGTAGCCCTTGAGCTCATAGTCAAGTGACGCGTATCCTCGCGAGCGGCTCTTGAGCGCGTCGAAAAAGTCGTATATGATCTCGTTGAGCGGCAGATCGTAGTGAAGCTCAACTCTCGTGCTGTCGAGATATTTCATATCGTTGAAAATGCCTCGTCTGTCCTGACAAAGATCCATAAGTCCGCCAACGAATTCGGTGGGCGTGATGATGCTCGCCTTGACGAGCGGCTCCTTTGCAACGTCTATCACATCCGCGGAGGGATAATTCGAGGGATTGTCTATCATAACCGTCTCACCCGTGCGGAGCTTGACCTCGTAAATAACACCGGGGGCGGTGGTAATAAGATCGAGATTAAACTCTCTCTCAAGTCGCTCCTCAATGATCTCCATGTGGAGAAGGCCCAAAAATCCGCAACGGAAACCGAAACCGAGAGCCGCCGACGTCTCGGGCTCAAAGGTCAGCGCCGCGTCGTTGAGCTGAAGCTTGTCGAGCGCGTCGCGAAGGTCGCCGTACTTTGCGCCATCTGCGGGATATATTCCCGCAAAGACCATAGGCTGCGCCGACTTAAATCCGGGCAAAGCCTCCTTGGCAGGATCATTCGCAAGCGTGACCGTATCACCGACTCTCGTATCGCCAACGCTCTTGATCGATGCCGTGATATATCCAACCTCGCCCGCGCAAAGCTCGTCACATCTGCAAAGTCCGAACGGTTCCATCGTTCCGACCTCAACCACGTCAAACTCCTTGCCCGTGCTCATAAGTCTTATTCTGTCGCCCGCGCGAAGCTTTCCGTCGAATACTCTGACGTTTACAACGACTCCGAGATAGCTATCATAATATGAATCGAATATAAGGCACTTAAGCGGCGCGTTCTCGTCGCCTTTTGGTGCTGGAATATCACGCACGACCGCCTCGAGCACCTGCTCGATATTAAGTCCCGTCTTTGCCGAGACTGCGGGACAGCCCTCCGCAACTATACCGATCTGCTCCTCGATCTCGTTTCTCGCTCGGTCAATGTCCGCGCTCGGCAGATCTATCTTGTTGATTACGGGAATTATCTCAAGGTCTGCATCTACGGCAAGATACGCGTTTGCAAGCGTCTGCGCCTCGATCCCCTGAGTCGCGTCAACGACCAGAAGTGCGCCGTCGCAGGCGTTGAGCGATCTCGACACCTCGTAGTTGAAGTCGACGTGACCGGGGGTATCTATAAGATTGAATACGTACTGCTCGCCATCGGGTGCGACGTAGTCCAATTTTACAGCTCTTGCCTTGATAGTAATGCCTCTCTCTTTTTCGAGGTCCATATTATCAAGCACCTGCTCCTCCATCTCGCGCTTCGAGACCGCCTGCGTCGACTCGAGGATTCGGTCCGCAAGCGTGGATTTACCGTGGTCGATATGCGCGATTATAGAGAAGTTTCTTATCTTTTTCATTCTGTCTGACTGTGTCATCCGTGTTTTTATCTCCATTCAAAAGTGGATATTTCTATATCAATATTATATTTTAACATATTTTCTCGTTTTCTGCAATAGGGTTATTGATTTTTTTTACAATTCAAGACGAGATATTTAAAGTCAGTCGTCGGCAAAAAATCGACAAAATTCTCTCACGTTCCGCCGCGATCTACATAATATGATAGTGAGAACGACCTTCTCAATTCAAACCACATATCATCTCAAGGAGGATATTATGAATAACAACTGTCTTTGCTCTCTTTTCAACAGCGAATGGATCTGGATTCTCATCGTTGCACTTATCGTTATCAACTGCTGCTGCGGTTGCAACTGATTCCTAGGTGAATAACACTGAGGGCGCTTTTTTCAAAAAAGCGCCCTCTTGTTTTTATTCCAATTTCAAATAATCACTGTTTAAAAACGCGTGTGCGGTCAGCATCGAATCGGTAGGTATCAGCTTTTTCGCTCCGCATTTCGTACAACAAATGCTCACTCCCTCATCGGACACCTCGACCTCGTATTCGGAGTCATCACGGTCAAGCTCGCCGTCGGGCAAAGGCTCTCTGCCCTCGGGATAACACTTACAATATATCTTGCCCTCGGCGTCAAGATCGCTGACGATATAGGTTATAACGTCAAGCACCTGAGGATCGGGCAGAGTCTCCTCGTCACCGTGCAGACTCTTGAAGTCGCTTATGCCGTTTTCTTCGAGAATATCAAGCAGCTCAAGCTCTGTTCTTGCAAGCTCCGCCTTGACCTTGTTAGCATCTCCCACAAATCCGATGTTTATGTCGGAATACGGACAAGGCAAAAGGAATATATCTTTGGAAAAGAACATCTTGCTATTCACCGTATACGTGTGCGGTTTGTTGCAAAATATGCAAGGGATAGACACTCTCATCTGTCCGTCGTCTCTGCGATATACCACCTGCATATCGCTCTTTCCGCAAGTACACTTCAGCTTGACCATATCCGCTGACAGAGAAAAGAGTCCGACGAGACTGATAACTCCCGAGCCGCACTCGGGACAACGGTATGCAACCGTTGTTTGCTTCTGATCGATTACCATATAAAATCTCCAAAATTATCAATGAATTTTGCTCAAACAATTACTATCAATATAGTATGCAACAATTATATTTATTGACATAGGGCTGTCACTTTAAGCGGCAGCCCTTTGTTTTGTCAATTAGTTATTGTAAAATCTGATGGTGTTGATCTTCTCAAGCGCGTCGGTGTTGAAGGTCAGGGGCTTTGCCTTGAGCTCTGCCTCGTACCACTCGTCGAACTTCTCGCTGACAACTCCCGCATACGCAGCTACATACCAGGTCGCCTCGTTGTGACCCTCGAAGAACAATACAGCGTAGTTGGTAGTCTTGCTATCGACCTTTATCGTAAGGATGTCAGAAATATCTCCGTCCTTGCGCGCATCGTCCTCAAGCCACTCATTCATAGCTTTGTAAGTGTCTTTGAATACGCCCTCAGCCTGCTTTTCGCCTGAATTGTACTCAAACGTGGTAATATCAGATGACAACTCACCCTTAAGTGCTTCCGCGATCTCAACAAACTTCTCCTTGGTCATTTTGCCGCTCTTAATAGCCTCGTTGAGTCTGCTAACGAATGTCTCAAGAGACTTCTTATCGCTGGATACGATATATCCAAAGTCGTGGGTCTTATCGGTATTGATGCTGCTGGGAGAGAGAACGTAGTAAATAGTAACGTTTGTTACTTCATAGGTCTTCTTGGCAGTGCTGCTACTACTGCTGCTATTGCTGCTGGTAGTTCCCTCGGTGGTCTCTTCTACTTCCTTAGTCTTCTTAGTAGTTTCCTCTTTGGTCTCGGTCTCTACGAAGTAGGAGCAATCTCCCTCTTCTGCCGCGCTGTTATCCTCGCTGCCAAAGAGCCAGTCGCCAAGATCGTTTCCGGACTCATATTCGATAACTACCTTGTTATCCTCAACCTTCTCCTCAAGAGTAGGCTCGGAGGTCTCTTCCTTGGTAGTTCCCTCGGTGGTGACATCCTCGGTAGTATCCTCGGTAGTGGTCTCGCCGGTTCCCTCGGTTGTCTCCTCGGTCTCGGTTTCTGCAAGCTCGGATTCGTACTCCTCGATCAGAGAGAAGAATTCCTCGATGCTAGCTGCACCGGAGATCTTAGATGCCGACTCCTTCGCCTGAAGAACAGCTGCATCGTAAAGAGCTTCGGTATCATACTTGTTTCCTGCTACGGAAATAACGTACTTAAGAACCTCTGCGGTGTAGAAGTCTTCCTTGTGATCCTCTACGTACTTGTTAACGATCTTGTTATCGGTATCCTCGTCAAGCTCAAGCTCGTACTTTTCCTGCATGTATTCAGCAAAGTTGGTTGCAAGATAGATGAGCTCATAGCACTTGCGAACGTCCTTCTTTGTAACACCCTTGCCGTACCAGTCGCTGTAGCTTGCGCCGTTTTCCTTAAGGCTGGCGGTAATATCCTTGATGATACCGTCGATCTCTGCGTAGTCCTCCTTGGTAAGAGAAAGATCCTTATCCTTAACGTTCTTTGCAGCCTCTGCAAGAGTTACGTAATAAGTAACCTCACTTTTTACTGTGCTGAGGAAGTAATCGTACCAGGTCACTCCGCTGGTTGCACCGGTGTAATACGCATCGGTAGCCGAAACTGTCTGAGCGCTGAGATCCTTGGTAAGATCAAGGCTGATCAAGCCGTACATCATGTATGCGGCGTAGTTGTTGTAGAAGTTTACGATAGAGTCGTTCATAAAGAAGCTCATCATTGCACCGTCTACGTCGATAGTTGCACCCGAAACGTTCTTCGTCATACGAATGAACAATCCGGTTTCGTTCATAGCTGTAACGGCAAATACCGCAACGATCAGGACTACGAATACTATACAAGCTATAGCAACGGCCTTATCCTTTTTGGTCTTTTGTCCGTACTTAGGATTTTTGTTGTTGTTTCCCATTATGGTTCCACCTTTTCGTTAATTTTAATATAGCTCTGCTTGCGCATAGGCATAAACATCCCTTATTATAGTATAGTCAAGTGAAGACGAATTGAACAGATTATGAACAAGACGAAAACTTTTCGCAGTTTTTCCCTTCAATTTTGTTGAAATCTGCCTTTGCCGACAAATACCAACTTACACGTTCATTATCATAGGGATTATCATCGGCTTTCTCTTGGTCGTCGTATAGATGAACTTGGCGAGATCGTCCTTGATCCTACCCTTTATTTGATACCAATCCGATCGTCTGCCCGAGGAAAGACAACTGTGAACGGTATCAAGCACGACCTTTCTCATTTCCTCCATCAGATCCTCGGACTCCTTAACATACACGAATCCGCGCGAAACGATATCGGGACCCGACAACAGATATCCGCCGTCCGAGCTTACGGTAGCAACGACTACTATAAGACCGTCCTGCGAAAGCAAAAGTCTGTCGCGAAGCACTATGTTTCCGACGTCTCCGACTCCGTATCCGTCAACGAGCACTCTGCCGGCATTGACAGTTCCGCTGATACGGGCTCCGCTCTTGTCTATTTCGAGAACGTTTCCTATGTCTGAAATGAAGATGTTTTTCGGGTCAACGCCCATCGATACAGCAAGATCACGGTTTGCAGCCAGATGTTTATATTCACCGTGCACGGGCATAAAATATTTCGGCTTTATGAGAGCCTGCAAAAGCTTGAGCTCCTCCTGGCAAGCGTGTCCTGAAACGTGTACCTCGACCGACGCATCGTGTATCACCTCGACTCCGATCTTACAAAGCTCGTTGATAATTCTTCCCACGAGCTTCTCGTTGCCGGGAATTGCGCTCGACGATATAACGACCACGTCGCCATAGCCAAGCTGCACCTCTCTGTGCTCACCGAACGCCATTCGGTAAAGCGCACTCATAGGCTCGCCCTGGCTTCCCGTGGTCACTATGGTCAACTGCTCGGGAGTATATTTCTTGATCTC
>JAZSGD010000025.1:0-2056 GCA_045532555.1 Eubacteriales bacterium
TTATACCGCAAGCAGAGAAAAAGGCAGAGAGAGGAAAGCAACATAAAAAGAAAAAAACTCAGTAAAAAGATAAGCACAAGAGTTTCATCGAGAAATCCTTGTGCTTGCTTGCTTTTTCCGTTCTTACACTCTGGCGTACCCTCGTACGCCGACGAATGTAAGAACGGAAAATATACCTACCTTTTTCGAAGTCTCCCGGCGTCGTCAAATCGGCTTAAGATAAGCGATGATCGACCCGATGCAGTCGTTTTCTTATTCAAGCGGCGGGAATCGTCGCATACCGACCTCTTAAGCTCCAAAATCTACCTGTCAGGAAAAATCACTTTACAAAATCCAACAAATATGATACAATCATATCATCAAAGACCGAGAAAGGAGGACCGAGCATGAGGATTCGAACCGAATTAGCCGATACCGACGAGATAGTCATTCGATGTCGCGAGAAGGGTGACAGAGTCGCAAAGCTCGAGCGAGCGATCGAGGAAGCTCTGTCGAAAGAGGAAACGATCACCTTGTCCTCGGGCGGCACGGACTACTTTATTCCCAAGAGCGAGATCTTATTTTTTGAAAGCTCGAACGGCTCGGTCTACGCACACACCGCAAGCGGAGTCTACGTGGCGCACTATAAGCTCTTTGAGCTTGAGAGCATTATGGCGCCCTGCTTTACGAGGGTGTCAAAGTCGGCTATCGCGAACGTGATGAGGATAAGCTCGGTCAAGCGCGAGATCGTCGGAAACGGAGAGCTGACCTTTTACGGATGCGATAAAACCGTTTGGTTTTCACGCGCATATTTCAAGCTTCTGCAATATAAGCTTGACGAAATGAGAAACTGATACGATCAAAAACGGAGGCAGCGCGAAAAGTGCTTCTGCGTGCTAATAAAGCATTAATGCAAGGCATGGAAGATAGCCTCACCACTCGCCTGTGGCGTAACCATCGAATATAATTTATGCCGCAAAGGCGGCGGAACGGAGATAAAAAATGAAAATAGGAAAGCTTTTTTGGGGACTCGGATTTCTTTTGGCTGCAACCCTGATAATACTTGACGTGGTGGGCGTAATTCCCTCTTTGCTCAGCGCCGTCGGCGAGGTGTCGATCTTTGCTCTGATACTCGGACTGCTGCTGCTTTGCTATGCTATCGCAAGACTGTTCAGGGGCAAGATCTCGGCGATCTTCTTCCCTCTCGCGTTCATATTTATGCTTTTTGAGAAAAACATCGCCTACCTTTGCGGCCTTGAGAGCAAAAATATAGTCAATAATTGGCTCGTTCTGCTCATAGCGCTCCTGCTTCACGTCGGATTTGCGATCCTGCTTCCGTCGAAAACGATCCATAGAAAGCACGCGAACGTCTCGATTAAAAGTGACAACAAGCTCAACAGCACAACAGTCTACGTGGATTGCGCGAGCTTCACACCCAACACCGTAAAAAACAAGCTCGGCGAGTGCACGATTCACTTTCAGAATATCGAGCAATATAAGGGCGAGCAAACTCTTCACATATCAAACAGCCTCGGCGCGATGACGATCAACGTGCCTTCGTCCTGGACTCTGATCACCGACGTTCATCACATTATAGGTGCCGTTGAGACCCCTGCCCCGCACGACGGCGGCGGTCCTACCCTCTATATCAAGGGCGACAACAAACTCGGCGACTTGGAGATAAATTTCGTGTAAATCCCCGAGCTGTTTTTCGGTTTTTTAATCATTAATCACGGGACGTCGAGGACGTCCCGCCCGTAATTTTTTTGATTACACACTTCGGCCAATCACCTTGCATTCGCCATTTGCGCCACGGCAAAGATCAACAACACGCATTTTTTTGTGAAAACAACACAATAATAAAAAAAGTAAAAAAATTTTTAAAAAAGGTGTTGACAAAAGCAGTTGCTTGTGATATAATATCAAGGTCGGCGGTACGGTTCGACTAAAAACTCGCTGGTGTGGCTCAATGGCAGAGCAGCTGATTTGTAATCAGCAGGTTGATGGTTCGACTCCGTTCACCAGCTCCATATGGGGGATTTCCCGAGCGGCCAAAGGGGGCAGACTGTAAATCTGT
>JAZSGD010000275.1:0-3853 GCA_045532555.1 Eubacteriales bacterium
CACTCTGCTTTTACCTGACAGTAAAACGTCCGTGATAACGGGGGACTTCCGTTCGTCTCTACACAGTCTTTTTCTTAAGACCTTCGGACAAGTCGGATCGTAGCCATGTCGTTCTGTGAGCCAAGGAGTTGTTCCTGAGTATTGTCTTCCTAAGACCGCTTGGCCTCCGACTTCACTCTGCTTTTACCTGACAGTAAAACGTCCGTGATAACGGGGGACTTCCGTTCGTCTCTACACAGTCTTTTTCTTAAGACCTTCGGACGACTGCTCCGGGATGAGCTTCATTCACAAACGGCCATCGGCTCGCATCGACCGCCGACTCTCTTAAGACCCTTTGCGAATTACTTTTTCCCTTCATTGCATTTTTTGAAGAAATATGTACTGATTATATCACACGTAAAGTGCTTTGTCAAGGAAAACGGCGAAATTTTTTCTTCCAAAATTTATATATATATACATTTCACAGTTTCGGCGCATCATTTTGCCAATTTGTCTGCATTTTAACCAATTAAATCAATAAAAATTCGCACCAAAACCGTTGTCCTGTCAAGCTTAAAGCTCCGCGATTACCTCAACCTCGACAAGCACGCTCTTCGGCAACTGCTTTGCCGCAACGCAGCTTCTTGCAGGCTTGCCCGTAAAGTACTTGCCGTAGACCTCGTTAAATGCCGCAAAATCTGCCATATCGGCAAGAAAACAGGTGGTTTTTACCGCCTTCTCAACACTCGTGCCCGCCGCTTCAAGCACCGCGCAGAGATTCTTACAGACCTGCTCGGTCTGTCCCTTGATGTCGGTCGCCTCAACCGCGCCGCTCTCGGGATTGATCGCTATCTGTCCCGACGTAAATACAAGATTTACAACCTTTACCGCCTGACTGTACGGTCCTATCGCGTCAGGCGCTTTTTTCGTATATACTTTCTCCATGATATTTCCTTTCCGCAGGGCTCTGCCCTGCACCCGCAACAAACTTTTTGGAAAAAAGCTTCTTGACTTCAAAAACTTTCGATAAATTGGTTTGTGTAGTTGATTTTGTTCTTCTTTCCGGAAAAAGAAAAGTTTTGACTTTCACTCCACCGTTTTAAAACCTAAACCGTCTGTATCCTTCTCTTGCCTTCGGGAAGCTTTTGAAGGGTTCGGGAAACTTTTCTCGAAAAGTTTCCTGAGCGCTTCTCCATCGCATCCTCCGCGCATCCCTCGCATCCTTACACGAGCTTATAGCCTGCAGAGGTGAGGGCGGATTCGATCTGGCGAATATGCTCGTGGTTTCTCGTTTCAAGCACTATTCTTAAGTAACAGCCGTTGATATCCATAGTTTCGCTGGCTCTTTCGTGGTGGATCGAGATGACGTTAGCACCGAGTCCCGCGATGATCTCGGAGACACCGAGGAGCTGACCGGGCTTATCGATAAGCTCGACACAGAGTGTGTAGTTTCTGCCCGACATCAAGAGACCGCGCTTGATAACTCGTGAGAGTATGGTAACGTCGATATTACCGCCCGAAACTACGCAAGCGACCTTTTTATTCTTGATCGGGAGCTTGTTGAACATGACCGCGGCGACAGAGACCGCGCCTGCGCCCTCGGCGATCATTTTATGCTGCTCGATAAGCGCGAGGATCGCGGACGAGATCTCGCCCTCTGAAACGGTAACTATCTCGTCGACGTATTTTCGGCAGAGCTCAAAGGTGTTGTCACCCGGCTCCTTGACCGCGATACCGTCGGCTATCGTGGAAACGCCCTCGAGCTTTTCCTTTTTGCCGTTTTTGACCGAATTGAACATGCTCGGCGCGCCCGCCGCCTGCACTCCGTAGACCTTGATATCGGGCTTGAGGTGCTTTGCCGCATAAGCGACTCCCGAAATGAGACCGCCGCCGCCAACGGGTACGACTATCGCGTCGAGATCCTTGATCTCGTTGAGTATTTCGATACCGATCGTTCCCTGACCCGCGATAACGTCGTCGTCGTCAAAGGGGTGAACGAAGGTGTAGCCCATTTCGTCGCGAAGCTCGAGCGCACGCTTGTACGCGTCGTCGTAAACTCCTTTTACCATAACGACCTCAGCGCCGTAGCTCTTGGTTGCCTCGACCTTGGAGATAGGTGCGCCGTCAGGCAGGCAGATGACCGCCTTGATTCCGTATTTCTGCGCGGCGAGCGCAACGCCCTGCGCGTGATTTCCCGCGGAGCACGCAATAACTCCCTTTGCCTTTTCCTCGTCGGAGAGCTGGGAGATCATATATCCCGAGCCGCGAACCTTAAACGAGCCCGTGACCTGCAGATTTTCGCTCTTAAGGTAAAGCTCGCAGTCGGGCGCAATCTTCGAGCGCACGAGCGCGGTGGGTCTGATCACGTCCTTGAGCACGTATGCCGCGTGGTAGATCTTGTCAAGTGTAAGCATCTCAAAATCCTTTCTGTATATATCAGGGCGCTGCCCTGAAACCCGCCAAGAAAACTTTTGGAAAAAGTTTTCTTGGGACTTTCAAAACTTTCAAAAAATATTGGTTTTACGGTGGAGTTTTTCTTTCAAAACAGCAAAAATTCGGAGCAAATGTCTGTATATAGATTCCACAAGAGAACAAAAAAAGCCCGTCTCCAAAGAGACGAAGCCAAAACAGCTATCGCTATACCACTCTTTTGTTTTATCACGTACAACCTTTATACGCCTTTCTTTAACGCAGAAAATACGCGTCGGTCTACTTGCAAAACTGCGTTCGGCGACGGGCTCCGGGGTGATTTAACACAAAAAGCAAACTTTACCGTCTCACACCGTGAGGACTTTATCCTCTGCGACGGCTCTCTGAAAAGTGCTTAAGGGTCGCTCCCCATCCTTGCTTTCATTAATTATATTCTTCTTTTTTTTCTTTGTCAATATCGCATTTGCACAAATACAACAATTTCTGATGCTCGTTTTTTGTCAAACTTGCTCACTTTTTTTCGCCATGATACGACTACCCACTGTACTTGACTTTAATTGAAACAAGATATATAATATTGATACGGCTATACAGTTTCCAAGGTGCGAAATTGTTAACAATTTGTTAATTGTCAAAAAATCTTATAACACATACTGATCCGCGATTGTTATATATGTTGAAGGCAAAGACCGGAATTACATCGTCAAAGGAGAAACAATATGAAAAAGAACAAACTTGAATTATTCTTGCTTACCATCCTGATTGTAGCGTTATTATTGGCTGCGCTTACTTCTTGCGACCGTTCGAGTCTGCTCGACGGTAACACAAGCGAAGGTGATTCAGACATCGAGATATCGTCTACATCCGAGAATATCAACAACGATGTTATTGAAAATAAAACGGATCCCGAATCAGAGACCGAAAGTTCATCAACGGCTGAAGAAAATTACTTTGATAATATCCCGTACAGCACGGGGCTTGCGTACATAATGAATTCCGACGGTGCCTCTTATACCTGCACGGGTGTAGGAGAATGTACCGATGACATAATATCAGTCCCTCCCACGCATAACTCTCTGCCTGTAACGTATGTCGGTGAGGTCGGAAGCGGTCACGGAGAGAATTGGTCGGGCGTCACTACTCTTATTATACCCGATGGAGTAACCGTTCCAATTATGAGCTTCTACTGCAATCAAAGTATAACCACGCTTGTAATCGGCAAGAACTGCCTTATAGATAGGCAGGCATTTTCTAAAGCGAGATATTAGAAAACCGTGATCTGTATGGATGATACGATCCTCCGCCACGATGCGTTCAAAGAATGCTCAAAGCTCGAAATCGCTGTGCTTGGCAAGGGAGTAATATTAAATCCCGCGGTATTTGCCCGTTGTTCCTCTCTCGCAGGCATCATACTTCCCGAAGATCTAACCACTATACCAACGGA
>JAZSGD010000298.1:0-2773 GCA_045532555.1 Eubacteriales bacterium
ATCAAACAAAGCCTCCCTCGGCAATCCGCGCGACTTCCAAACACCAAGGTCGACTCGGCAAAGCTCATCGGTCAAAAATTCGACCGGATCTCCGTCTCTTTCCTCAACCTTATCAAATTCAGCGTCAAAATATCGCCTCGCCGCGTCAACGTCAGCAAGCAAATGCTCCGCGCCAAGCGCCGCCTGATAGCAAAACTTCACCACGTCCTGCGGCATAATACTCGGATGCCTTTTCGCGTGCAAAATAAAACAATCTTTAAAATCCATAAAATCCCACCAAATACCGAACAAAAAATCTTATCGCTTCACCACGCGGCACTTTTCGATCCCGTAATATTTAAAGCAAGCGATCGCCCTCTCGTCTATCCTCTCACCGCAAACAACAATTGGTATCGCAGGAGGACAAGAAACGGTTGCCGAGGCGAGCACCTCTCCAAGAGCCTCGTCTACCTTCGCCTCGCGCGACGGCGACATCAAAGCCTGCCTTACCGACATAACTCTTTCAGCCTCCGCCACACTCGGCGCGCTTCCAAGAATCTCGTCCTTCTTTTCGATTGAGCAAAGCGCGTCTGAAAGCAACTTAATACCACCCTTGTCAACCTCGGGCGTAAACATCATAACAACGTAATCGGGATCCGAGAACTCGCACACAATCCCCTTCTCCAAAAGCAACTCGGCAATCTCATGCCCGTAATAACCGTAACCTTTCGTCGCCAAGGTCAGCTTCATCGGCTCATCACCAATAACGCAAAATCCTTTTTCAACAAGGTTTTCCCTCAAAACAAGCACCGCATCGCAAATTTCGGCAAGTTTCTCTCTGTATCCGTCGCAAATATACAAATTCGCTATATCAAGCGACTGCAAGATCAGATAAGACGGGCTTGTCGAAGCAAAAAGCTGCATCGCCTGCTCCGCCATTTCAGAAAACAGTGACGGCGCGCCCTCAGAGATGTGCAAATATGCCCCTCCCGTCAACACGGGCAGAGTTTTATGCGCCGAATCGCAGCAAATATCCGCGCCGAGATCGATCGGATGGCGCGACTCGGGCAGAAATTTCAAATATGAACCGTGCGCGTTGTCAACCGCTAAAAATACTCCGTGTCTGTGGCAGACCTCTGCCAATTTGCACACGTCTGCCTCGTTTCCGAGATAATCAGGGCTCGTAATATAAACCGCCACGGGCTTTTCCTTCATGCCCGAGAGCTTTTCTTCAAGTGCCTCCGCGCTCACTCGGCAACTGATAACACCTTCGTCGTCCGAAGAAAACAACCACTCAACACGAGCGTCAAGGAGCGCCACCGCCGACAAAAATGTCTTGTGCGCGTTTCTCGCCGCCAATATCAACGGCTCCCTGCCAAGCTCTCTTGACAGCATAGCACACAGATATACCATCGCCCGAATACAAAGCGACGAGCCCTCAGTGGAATAAAGCGTCTTTTTTGTGCCGAAAAGTCCTCTTGCATTCTCCTCACTTTCGGATATTATCCCTCCGTCAAGCGAGTAAAGCACGTCAGAACCCTCAATTTCGGTTATATCTCTCTGTTCAACACCAAGAAAGCTGACTCCCTTGTGCCCGGGCATATGTAAACGAAGAGCGCCGTCGGCACAGTATTTTTTTACAAAATCACAAATAGGAGCTTTCATAAAAACAACCTCGCACAAACGGCGTTCCTTTCATATATATCAGTTTTCTTCTCCGTCAAGAGTCTTTGCCACCTCAAGCATGATCGCGCATTCCATTCTCTTCTTGAAGAGCTCGCAGCCGTACTTGTAAACTCCGCGCACCGAGCCGGTGGAATGGTAAGCGTTCGCCGCGCAACCGCCCGAGCAGTAAAGACGAGCCCAGCAATCGCGGCATTCGGGGCGAGAGTAGACGTTGCAGGATGCAAAATCGCACTGTGCTTCGTGATTTGTAACTCCTTCCCAGACGTTTCCAAGCTTGAATTTCTCCTCACCAACAAACTGGTGGCAAGGGTAAAGATCGCCCCAAGGAGTGACCGCCATATATTCGGTTCCCGAGCCACAGCCCGAGATACGCTTGTAAATACAAGGACCGCCCTTGAGATCGATCATATAGTGATAGAAGGTAAAGGGCTTGCCCTCTCTGTGACGCTTGAGCATAAGCTCGGCAAGCTTTTCGTACTGATCGAGTACGATCGGCAGATCCTCACGCGTCAGCGCAGAGGGATCGTCCTCCGCGGCAACGACGGGCTCCATAGACAGTTCGTTAAAGCCAAGCTCCAGCATCTTCTCAATATCCTTCAAAAAATCGGGATTTGCGTGTGTAAACGTGCCGCGCATGTAATAATCCTTGCCGCCGCGCGCCTCAACAAGCTTTTGAAACTTGGGAACTATCTTTTCCCAGCTTCCGTTGCCTGCGTAGTCGACGCGGTAACGGTCGTGGACCTCTTTTCTTCCGTCGAGACTGAGCACGACGTTCGAGCATTCCTTATTGGCAAATTCGATCACGTCGTCGTCGATCAGAACGCCGTTGGTCGTGAGAGTAAAGCGGAAATTCTTGCCCGCCTCCTTCTCGATCGAGCGCGCGTAAGCAACAAGCTCTTTGACCACGTCAAAGTTCATCAAGGGCTCGCCGCCAAAGAAGTCGACCTCCAGATTATGTCTGCCCTTCGAGTTTTCAACAAGAAAATCAAGCGCTCTCTTACCGACCTCAAAGCTCATAAGCGCTCTGTCGCCGTGATATTTTCCCTGACTTGCAAAGCAATACGAGCAGTTGAGATTGCAGGTATGCGCGATGTGCAGACAAAGCGCC